>JAEUJK010000031.1 GCA_016794735.1 Gemmatimonadota bacterium
CCAGAAGTTGTAGTAGTACTTGGACTCCATCGTGGTCGCGTACACGTCGAACTCGGCCATCTGAAGGAGCGCGAAGAGGCGAGCCGCGTCCCAGGCGTTGAGCCGGCGCTGCGTCGCAATGGTGCGCGCGATGCGATTCCAGGCGGCCGGCGAGCTCTCGACCCAGAACAGCGCGATCTCCCCCTGTTCGGCGGTTCGCGCCGGGCAGGTGGCACACCCGAGGGCCTGCACCTCGAGGAAGTCTCGCGTGTATTGCGTCGTGAGCACGGCCGCCGGGTTGGACGCTGCGGCATACGGTGGCGGTGCGCGGAATTGTGCGGTGGACGACACCACGAACGGCAGTACGGTCGTGCCCCACACGGAGCCGTCGGCGAAGCCCCCGGTCCCGAAGAAATCGAAGGCGGGGGTATTGAAGGGGAAGGTGAACTGATAGTCGCCGATGGCAGCACCAGGTGTGTAGGGGGCCACGCCACCGCCCGCCGTCCCGTCCGCCGCACGACGGGCGGCAATCGCGGCCGCCGCCTGCGCGCCAACCGCGATCCCTTCGGTGACTCCGGGTCGACCCATCAAGGGAGCGATTTCGGCGGCATACCACTGATCGGTGACCCCTTGGGCTCCGGGGGCCGCCGCGATGATGGCATCGTGAGCGGCGGACAACACCGCGGCCGCCGGGTTCGCCGCCGGCGCGGCCACATTCGCGAGGGCGTACGACTCATAACGAGGCTGGATGGCATTCAGTGCGTCGTGGATCGCGACGTTGGCCATGGCGTACAGCCGTGCCTCGACGAATGGCGGAAGCGGCACTCCCGGAGGGACCAGAAATCCGGCGGCCGCGATTGCCTGCGCGTTCGCCGAGAGAACCGAGCTGACCAGCTCCGGCACCGCGGCGGGGCTGACGTCCGCCGCGGTGCTCGCTCCGGGATCGAGCGATCGGTCGAACGGCACGGTCGGGTCGGACCCGCACGCGGCAACAAGGACCGCGAGGACGATCGGGAAGGCCCGCACGCGGTGAGCGCGGTTCGGCAACGTCATGGAAGCTCCTGGTGAAAGGGCGATGGTGACCCCGTCACGTTGGGCGCGCGTCCAACGGCCGGCAAAAGACGCGTTGTAGACGCCAGGCGTGTCGCGGGGCGGGGCGCGGGGTCGCCTCACGCCGGCGGTGGGGGCCCTCGACGCGGATGCGTCCAGCAGGCCATTGCCCTTGTCGCGGATTTAGTCTAGACTAAGAAAAAGTTACGCCGACCCGCTCCGGCGCGTCGCTCGTGAGGTCCCCACTCCCTGTCGGCTGCCGTGCACCCACCTCCTGTTGCTGATCCAGCCCTGACCGATCCGGGGTGGCGCCGTCCCCGCGAGACGCCGTCCCTCGCCGAGGTGCACCGCAGCGTCACCGTGCACGGCCTGTCGAAGTGGAAGAAGCTCATGGCCTTCGCCGGCCCCGGGTATCTCGTCGCCGTGGGCTACATGGACCCGGGCAACTGGGCCACCGACCTCGCCGGCGGTTCGCGGTTTGGCTACACGCTGCTCAGCGTCATCCTCATCTCGAACCTCATGGCGGTGCTGCTGCAGGGGCTCGCCTCCAAGCTCGGGATCGTCACCGGGCGCGACCTCGCGCAGGCCTGCCGGGACCACTACTCGACGCCCGTCAACTTCATGTTGTGGGTCCTGTGCGAGGTGGCGATTGCCGCGTGTGACCTCGCCGAGGTCATCGGGACCGCGATCGCGCTCAACCTCCTGTTCGACATCCCGCTGCCGTGGGGCGTGGCGATCACCGCGTTCGACGTGCTGATCGTGCTGTACCTGCAGAACAAGGGGTTCCGCCTCCTCGAGGCCCTGGTGATTGCCCTGGTGGCCGTGGTCGGCGCCTGCTTCCTCTTCGAGTTGTTTGTCTCGCGGCCCGACATGGGAGCCGTGGCCCGTGGCTTCCTCCCGACGCCGGAGATCCTGCGCAATCGCGAGATGCTCTATATCGCCATCGGCATCCTCGGCGCCACGGTGATGCCGCACAACCTCTACCTGCACTCCTCCATCGTGCAGACGCGCAAGTACGAGGAGTCCGTCGAGGGCAAGCGTGAGGCGGTGCGTTATGCCTTCCTGGACTCGACCATCGCACTCTCCATCGCGCTGTTCATCAACGCGGCCATCCTCATCGTCGCCGCGGCAACCTTCCACCGCAGCGGCAATACGCAGGTGGCCGAGATCCAGGACGCCTACCAGCTCTTGTCGCCGCTGCTCGGCGTGACGGCGGCGAGCGGCGTGTTTGCCCTCGCGCTCCTCGCCTCCGGACAGAACTCCACCCTCACCGGGACGCTGGCCGGGCAGATCGTGATGGAAGGGTTCCTCAACATCCGGATGCGCCCGTGGCTGCGCCGCCTGTTGACGCGTGCGATTGCCATTGTGCCGGCCGCGATCACCGCCATCTTGTACGGCGAGCAGGGCACTGCCCAGCTGCTCATCCTCAGCCAGGTCATTCTCTCGCTGCAGCTCTCCTTTGCCGTGTTCCCGCTGGTGATGTTCACGTCGGACAAGCAGAAGATGGGACAGTTCGTGAACCCGGGATGGGTGAAGGGACTCGCCTATTCGGTGGCCACCGTGATTGCCTCGCTGAACGGCTGGCTCCTGTTCCAGACCGTCCGGGAGTGGATGTCCTGATGTATCGCCGCATCCTCGTTCCGCTCGAGAACAGCGCGACGGACGCCGTCATCGTGACCCACGTGTGTGCGCTCGCGAAGCACTGCGGCGCGTCGCTGGTGTTCATCCACGTGGCCGACGGATGGGCCGCGCGCAACATCAACCACCTCAAGCTGCGTGAGTCCGAGGAGATGCGGCTCGACCGCGAGTACCTCGAGCGCATCACGGCGCAGGCCACGGGCAGCGGGCTCGAGGCGGACAGCGTGCTGGCCACCGGTGACCCGACGCGCGAGATCGTCGAAGCGGCGGACCGCGAGCAGTGCGACCTCATCGCCATGGCCACACACGGGCACAAGCTGATCGGCGATGTCGTGTACGGGAGCGTCGCCAACGGCGTGCGCCACGCCACGACGATTCCGGTGCTCCTCGTGCGCGCGGCGCGCCCGGACGCGTGACAGCACGGAAGCGAACCGGGGGGCGCCCCGCGGCCGCGAGCGATCGACCGCTCACGGAACCGGTCGAGGATTACCTCAAGGCCATCTACGCGATCGAGCAGGCCGGCGATGCGGCCGGTACGAACGAGATCGCCGGGCGCCTGTCCATCGCCGCGGCGTCGGTGAGCGGGATGGTGCGCCGGCTGGCCGACCAGGGCCTGGTCTCCTACGAGCGTTATCGCGGAGTCCGACTGACGGCTGCGGGTCGACGAGCTGCCCTGCGCACCATCCGCCGGCATCGTGTGATCGAGGCCTATCTCGCGCGTGCGTTAGGCTACGCCTGGGACCGCGTCCACGCCGAGGCGGAGCGACTGGAGCACGCCGCGAGCGATGAACTGATCGACCGGATGGCGGCGGCGATCGGTGAGCCGGTGACCGATCCCCACGGCCACCCGATTCCCACGCGCGAAGGGACCATCGACGAAACGCCGCACCAGACCCTCGCCGACCTGGGGACGGGCCAGCG
>JAEUJK010000040.1 GCA_016794735.1 Gemmatimonadota bacterium
GGCATGGACGGCCGCATCTGGTATCCGCACATGAGCGCGGCGGCGCAGGGGATCGAGACGGTGCTCTACTCCGTGCGCACCGATGGGTCGGATCGCCAGGCCCACCTGAGCTTCCCGTTTGCCGACGAGGTGATGATCTCGCCGGATGGCCGTCACGTGGCCTTCGCCGAGGGCGACAACACGTGGGTGATGCCGTTCCCGACCGTCGGCCTCGCAGGCCAGACGTTGCGCATCGATCGCAACCGCCCGCGCCTCCCGGCGACGCGACTCACCATGGAGGGCGGCCTCTTTCCCACGTGGCGTTCGTCGACGGTCCTCGATTACGGCAGCGCCGATCGGTTCTACTCGTACAATGTGGCCACCAGGCGCGCCGATACAACGCGCATCACGCTGCGCGTCCCGCGTGACATCCCGACGGGCACGGCGGCGTTCACCAACGCGCGCATCATCACCCTCAAGAACCGCGAGGTCGTCACCGGGACGCTGGTGGTGACCGGCAATCGCATCAGCTGCGTGGGGCGGTGCACCGTGCCGGCTGGCGCACGGGTCTTCAATGCGCGTGGCAAAACCCTCATTCCCGGCTTCATCGACGTCCACTCCCACAACTACCGGGAACATCGCGGGATCATCCCGCAGCAGAACGCCGAAGGGGCGATCTTCCTCGCCTACGGCATCACGACCACGATGGACCCGTCGATGTGGTCGCAGAACCTCTTCCCCACGCGTGAGATGGTGGAGGCGGGGGTGCTCGTGGGGCCACGCGTCTACACGACCGGCGACCCGCTCTACGCCGGCGACGGCAACCGGCAGGAAGACTTCACCACGCCGGCGATGGCCGAGGCGGGGATCCTGAAGCTCAAGCACTGGGGTTCGGTGAGCCTCAAGCAGTACCAGCAGCCGCGGCGCGACCAGCGGCAGTGGGTGACGGAAGCCGCGCGCAAGCACGGGATGCAGGTGACCAGCGAGAACGGGGACCTCGAGTACACGTTAGGCATGGTGATGGACGGCCACACGGGTTTCGAGCACCCGTTGAGCTATACCCCGCTGTATGCGGACGTCACGCGCTTCTTCGGGATGGCGCAGGCGACCTACTCGCCGACCTTCATGGTGGGCGGCCCGGGGCCGTGGAACGAGGAGTACTGGTACGAGGAGAGCGAGGTGTGGAAGGACGCCAAGACGCGGCGTTTCATGCCCTGGGTCTCCTACATGCCACAGGGTCGGCGCCGCATGACGCGCCCGGCCACCGACTATTCGTATGCGTGGCTCGCCCAGGGGATGGCCGACATGATCGCGGCCGGCGGCTTTGGCGCGATTGGCGCCCATGGCCAGCACAACGGACTCGGCTCGCACTGGGAAACCTGGATGGCCTCCGCGGCAACCGGGCCCATGGGCGCGCTCGAGGTGGCGTCGCTGCACGGCGCGCGGTTCATCGGTCGCAGCGCCGACCTGGGATCGCTGGAAGTCGGCAAGTACGCGGACTTCATGGTGCTGAACGCCAACCCGCTCGACAACATCCGCAACACCGCGAACATCCAGTACGTCGTGAAGGGTGGCGTGGTGTACGACGATGAAACGTTGGACGAGGTGTGGCCGCGACAGCGCGCCTATGGCACGCCGTACTGGATCGTGCCCGATGCGCTGAAGGGCGATCGCAAACCCGTGCGCTGAGATGAGCGCACGCCAACGCATGAGGGCACGCCAACTCACGTTAGGCCTATCAGGCGAGGACCATCAGGGCTAGGATCAGCTGGACGTCTCCCCGAGGAGATCCATGCTGATCCCCGTCGCTGCGGTTTTGGGTGTTGTGGTCCACGCCCAGTTGGCTGCCCACCTCCCGCGCGTTCCGCTCCCCCGACCGGCGGCCACGGCGCAGCGCGTGGCGGTTCACCAAAACAGCACTGCAGCCGGCACGCGTGCAGGGCGTCGGTTGGAGCTGGCCCTCGACGTGGTGGAGGGGGCGTGGCGGCCCGAGGGGAGCGATGATCCCGAGGTGCCGGTGCTGGCGTTTGCCGAGGCGGGGAAGACGCCGCTCATCCCCGGCCCGATGATCCGCGTGCCGCAGGGCACGGAGGTGGCCCTCAC
>JAEUJK010000432.1 GCA_016794735.1 Gemmatimonadota bacterium
GCACGATCGAGCTCACGGTCATCAGCCCCAGGCAGATGGGGATGGCGACCCAGCCGAGTCCCTGGAGAACCGAGATGAAGGCCTCCGGACTCGGCAGCTCCATCACCGCTCCGCGCGCACGACGAGCGACCGCCCCGCGTACGCGACCACGCGCACCCCCGGCACGCGCGTCACTCGGCGACCTGCAACCGACAGGTAGGTCACCTCCACATCCACCCGCTCCTCGCCTGATGTGGCGACGTGCACCGGCGTTACTCCTTGCGAATCGTAACCGCCGCCCGTGTCGACGAGGCGGGCGCCGAGCAGCGTGCGGGAACCGGCGCGGTACACACGCACCTCACTCCCGGCGCGTGTCGCACGGCCATTCGCGTCGACCACCGTCACCGCCAGCGACTGCCGTGCGAGCGCCGCGGACATGGTGTTGCGGAACAGGTAGTGCGTGCCGGTGGCGTGGTTGTTGGCGATGAGCAGGTCGAGGTCGCCGTCACGGTCAAAGTCCACCGCGTTCAGACCATGACTTCCACCGTCCTGCACCATGGCAGGTGGGATGGCGTCCACAAAGCGACCATCCCGCTGGACGAAGAGGTGGTCGCGAGTGTCGCGTTCGGTACCGAGGAAGTTCACCACGTACAGGTCGGGGTGTCCGTCGTGATCGACGTCGCCCCACGTGGCGCTCACGGAGTGATCGTCGAGGGCGAGTCCCACCGATGCCGCGACATTCGTCCAACGCGCACCGTCGTTCCGCAGCAGCCAGTCGGGGCCGTAGTTCGCGACGTACAGGTCGAGGTCGCCGTCGTTGTCGTAGTCGGTGACCGCGGTTCCCACACTGCCCTCGGTCGCGCCACGACCCGTTGCCGAGATGCCCAGCGCATCGGCCATGTCGGTGAAGCGCCCGTTGGCCTGCACGAAGAAGCCGTTCGCGTCCCCGTCCTGGTTGGCCACGAAGGCGTCGAGGTCCCCATCCTGCTCCCAGTCGAACCAGGCGACCCCGACGGTCTTGCGCGGGTCGGCGATGCCGAGTGATGGGGCCACGTCGGTGAAGCGCCCGGCATCCTGTCGGTAGAGTGCGTTGGGGCGATCGCGAAAGGCCACGAACAGGTCGAGGTCCCCGTCGTTGTCGAAGTCGATGAACGATGGCTGGCGGGTCGTCCCCTTGTCCGCCACGCCAACGCTCGCCGCCACATCGCGGAATCGCCCGCCACCTTCATTGTGGTAGAGCTTGTTGGGAATCGGCGCCGCCGGCGTGAAGCCGACATACAGGTCCACCCGCCCGTCGGCATCGTAGTCGCCCCAGGCGGCCGCACGTGTTTCCACGGAGTCACTCACACCCGCCGCGACGGCGACGTTGGTGAAGGTACCGGCATCATTGCGGTAGAGCCGGTTCGGTCGCCCACGAAACCCGACGAACAGGTCCAGGTCCCCGTCGCTGTCGTAGTCAGCCCACGCGGTCGGCTGCGCCCCCGGCGCCGCGAAGAGATCTCGCTGGACGTGGTCGAAGGAGGGGGAAGTAGTGGTGGCCAGCGGCGGAGCCGACCGGGAGGCAGGAGTGGCACAGCTAGCTACTGCCAGCAGGGCAAAGGTCGCGAACTGCACAGGGCGAAGCACGGGCGGTACGAGCGGCACGGGCAGCACGAGGGTAGCGAGGGATCGCTCAACGCGTGCTGCCCCGACCTCGTGCTGCTCGTGCTTCATCAGTTCGCCCCTCCAGTCACGCCGTTGGCCCCCGCGATCCCTCAATGAAGCTCGCGATGTCCTTCTTGAGCTGCCGGAGCAGGTTCGGCACGATGTACATCATGTGCCCGCCCTCGTAATACGTGAGCTTCACCCGATCCTTGTACGTCGGCTCGTAGCCGAGGTGGTCGAAGGTGTACTCCGTACCACCGAACGGCGTCGCAAAGTCGTAGTACCCGTTGGCGACCAGCACCTTGAGGAACGGGTTGCGCGCCATGGTCGATCGCAGGGACTCCACCAGGTTCAGGTAGCGATTCTGGAAGGGCATGTAGCTCCACGGTTGCACCTGGCCACTCGTGAAGTACGGCAATTCCGTCTGGTACCCGAGGTCGCGCTTCACGTAGTCGAGGAACAACGCGGTGTACGGCCCGGACAGCGCATGGTTCGACGGGTCGAACTCCTGGGTCTCGCCCGCGTCGTCGGCGTCGAGCGCCGTGTACCGCCCATCGAGCCGCCCGATCATCACGCCACGGTCGCGAAGCAGTTCCTTGCGGAAGCGCGAATCCGAGACGCGCAGGTTCGCCTGCTCGATGTACTCCACCGACAACCCGCTGTACCGCGCGACCTTCGTGGCCACCGCGCGTCGCTCCGCTGCGGTGAGGCGGTTGCCCTTCACGAGTGCGGACAGGTAATCCCCAAAGGCGAACTGCCGGCTTTCATCGACGGCCTTGGCCAGCGGCATGGCCTGCAGGTCGGCGGGCAACTTCTTGTGATACCACGCGCTCGCCGTGTAGGACGGGAGGAAGTTGGCATACGGGTAGTCGTTGCCGGCCACGTAGCCCTTGCTCTGGTAGTCCAGGATCGACGAGACCAGCACGATCCCGTTGAGCTCGATGCCGTGCCGGTTCTGCAGTTCCTCCGCGACCCCCGCGGACCGCATGGTGCCGTAGCTCTCGCCCAGCAGGTACTTCGGCGAGCGCCAGCGATCGAAACGCATGAGGTACAGGCGAATGAACTCCGACACGCTCTCGATGTCCCCGCGCACCCCCGTGAACTGGCTCGCGGGTTCACCCTCGGCGGGACGGCTGAAGCCGGTATTGACCGGGTCGATCATCACGATGTCCGTGACGTCGAGCGGCGACTGGTCATTGTCGACGAGCTGGTACGGCGGGGCGGGCTGGAAGCCGTCACCACCCATCGCCACGCGCCGCGGGCCCATCAGCCCCATGTGCAGCCAGATCCCCGGGGAGCCCGGGCCGCCGTTGTAGGAGAAGGTGATGGGACGGGTCTTCGGGTCCATCCCCTCACGCGTGTAGGCGACGAAGAAGAAGTGCCCACGCGCCTTGCCGTTTGGGTGGCGGAGCGTCAACCTCCCAGTGGTCGATCGGTATTTGACCTCGGTTCCGCCGATCGTGACGGACCCCACGTTGCTCGCGAAGGTGTCGTCGGAGGAGGGAGCCGCAGCGCGGGCTTCCAGCGCCTGGCCGGCGGCAGCCGTAGAGGGACGAGCCTGGGCCGACACGGTGAGCACCGGGGCCAACAACACCAGGAGGAGAGCGCGCATGGCTATTTCGCGTTGGCGTGAACTGGTGGGACGCGGGAAAGGAAACCCCCGGCGACGCCTCCTGCCACCGGCCGCGATCATCAGCGGCGTGATCCTCGTCGCCACGGTCGCCACCGTGGCCGCCAGCGAAGCGCGGGTCAACGGGCCGATCCCCGAGCGACTGAGCGACAAGGAGTTCTGGCAGCTGAGCGCCGAGTTGTCGGAGCCGGCGGGCTTCTTCCGTTCGGACAACCTCGTGGGGAACGAGGTCACGATGCAGCACCCGATCCCCGAGCTGATCGCCGCGACGCCGCGCCAGGGCGTGTACCTCGGCGTCGGCCCGGACCAGAACTTCACGTACATCGCGGCCATGCGGCCGAAGATCGCGTTCGTGGTGGACATTCGCCGCCTGAACGTCATGCAGCACCTGTTCTACAAGTCACTGTTCGAGCTGAGCCCGACGCGCGCGGACTTCCTGTCGCGCCTCTTCTCGCGTCGCCGCCCCGCTGGCCTGGACACGGCTTCGTCGATCGAGACGATGATGCTCGCGTACCAGCAGGTCGTGCCGGACTCCGGGCTGTACCAGCAGACGTTGCAGGAACTGCGGGACCACCTGCGCACGACGCACGGCTTCCCGATCACCGACGAGGAATATGCCGGGATCGAGTATGTCGCGACGGCGTTCTACACGGCGGGGCCGGAACTCACCTACAATTTCGGAACAGGTCGCGGCGGTCGCGGCTTTGGCGGCGGCCGCTACATGCCGACGTATGGCCAGATGATGGCCGAGACCGATGCCCAGAACGTGCCGCGGAGTTACCTCGGGAACGAGGAGAATTACCGGGTCATCCGCGACATGCAGCAGCGCAACCTGATCGTGCCGGTCACGGGCGACTTTGCCGGCCCCAAGGCCCTGCGCGCCGTCGGCAACTGGGTCCGCGCGCACGACGCGACCATCTCGGCGTTCTACACGAGCAAC
>JAEUJK010000071.1 GCA_016794735.1 Gemmatimonadota bacterium
GATCCACCCCCACCCCGGCAGTTCAACCCGGACATCTCGGCGCCGTTCGAACGCCTGATCCTGCGCTGCCTTGCCAAGCACCCGGACGACCGCCCGGCGACCGGTGAGCAGCTCGCCGACGAGTTGGCCGCGATCCTGGCGAACCCCCGGGCGGCGAGCGGGCGGCGCCCGGCGTCCCCGGGATCGTTCCTCTCGCCCACGGAAACCCCGACCGTCACCGAGCGACCGCTGGGCACCCTCAAGAAGCGGCGCGGCTCCAAGCTCGTTCGGCGTGTGGGCGCCGGGGTCCTCGTGACCGCGGTGGCGGGGATTGGCCTCGTGCTGGTCCTCGCGCAACGCATGCCGGCTCCGGCCGCGGTGCCGCCGCCCCTCCTCGCCGGGGTGACCGCCCGGTTCGACTCGGTCGCCGCCGACTCGCTCCGGGGGCTGGCCCCGACCGACACGATCGGGCAGTTGATCGATTCGATCGGGCGGGCGCGCGGCGATACCAGCCGGCGTACCGACGCCGCCGCGGGGACCGGGCGGCTCGCCGTCCGCGCTACGGAGGGCGCCCACCTCTCGGTCAACGGCGTGGACGTCGGCGTGACCTCGTGGTCCGCGGACACCATGCGCGCCGGGACCCCGCTCGTGGTTCGCGCGAGCATCGAGGCGCCGGAAGGGTGCGCGAGCGCCTTTGCGAACACGACGGTGCGCCTGCGACCCGGCGCCCGCGAACAGGTCTCCCTCGCGGTCCGAACCTGTGGTGTCGTTCGGGTGGCGCTGCGCAACCGACCGCACCCTGAGCAGGCGCGCTACACGCTGCAGGGCGAGGGGCTCTCGCGCGAAGGCGACCTGCCGATGAGCACGGGACAACTGCTCCCGGTCGGGGTCTACCAGCTGCGGATCTCTGCGCCCGGGTGCCGCGACTTCGAGACGAGCCTCACCGTGGGTCCGGGCCCCCTCGATCGCACCGCGGTGCTCGACTGCGGGCCCATCGCGCCGCCGCCCGAGCGTCAGGACGGGCTGGGGCGATCACGCTAGGTTCGCGTCAGGACGCGGCCGAACCACCCACGGCGCCCAGGGCGCCGCCTAACAACAAGCCGAGCCAGAAACTCTTGCGCCGATACCACGGCGTCTCGGGCTCGACGGCGGTCGCCACGTGATCGATCGACACGTCCGTGGTCTGCCCGGTGATCAACGCCGTCACCAGGCCATCGCTCACACTAAGCACGCGAAACCGGGCGACGAGCTGGTCGCGCCGTCGCGGGTCGACGGCCACCCCGAGCGTCCCGGCGCGCAGCCAGGGCGAGCCCGCCGCCCGGAAGGACACGGTGCTGTCCGTGACCGCCGTGATCTCGAACCGCGACGCGGCGCGCTGCGCCTCCGCCACCCAGGGCGCGAGCATCACCGCGCCCGCGAGGACCACGACGCGTGCCTTCATTGCGTGAGTCCGACGATGTCGTTGAACATCACGAGCACGAACAACGCGAGCATGGCGAGCACGCCAAACCGCATCAGGTACTCCTGCGTGCGGGCGCTGAGCGCGCCGCCCTTCACCGCTTCGGCCACGCGGATCAGGATCTGCCCGCCATCGAGCACGGGGATCGGGAGGAGGTTGAGCACGGCCAGGTTGATGCTGAGGAAGGCGATGAGCACCAGCAGGGGCTCGAGACCACTTTCGGCGACCTCGAACGAGACCTGCGCAATACGGATCGGTCCCCCAAGCTGCTTGACCGAGACCTCGCCGGTAAAGAGCCCCTTCACCACCCGCACCACCTCGGTCCCCATGCGCCCGGTCACCGTGGCGCCATACGACACGGCTTCGCCGAAGGTCGCGGCGTCCTTGAGCGCCCGGGGTCGCGAACGCACCCCCATCCGTCCGACCACGCGCGGCGACGTGCTATCGGGCCGCACCGAGTCGGGCGTGACCTGGAGGGTGAGCGGCGGGTTGGCACCGCGCACCACGCCAAGGCTCACCACCGTGCCCGGCGAGGCCTCCACCGCGGCAACGACCTCACTCCACGAGCGGATCGGGGCGCCGTTGACGGAGACCACCGAGTCGCGCGGCGCCAGGCCGGCGCGCTCCGCGGGAGATCCCGGCGCGACGGAATCGATGACCGGCGCCGTGAGCGGCGCGTTGACCGCGAACTGCCCACCGAACGACTTGCCGTACGCCCAGACGCCGCCCGCCGCGACGACCAGCGCGAGGAT
>JAEUJK010000147.1 GCA_016794735.1 Gemmatimonadota bacterium
GTGAACGAAGGGCCCAGCGTAACGACGCGGCGAGCCTCGGCGGGCGTTGCACGTGGGGCCTCCCGCGGCGCACAGGCAGCTGAGACGAGGAGGCCGAGGAAAACGAGGGGGCGCATGGGGACGCCCAAGCTAGCCGGGCGGGGTCTCCCCGGCCAACGCGTCCAGCTCGGCTTGCACCGACGCCCGATGCGCCTCCAACCGTTCCCGCTCGGGTTGCTCCAGCCCAGTCCCCTCCAGCTGCAGCGACAAGGCCGACAGCGTGGCCTGGAGCGCGGCGCGTTCATCCGGCGCCTGCCTTCGCGGCGCCGCAGCGGTGGTGCGCCGGGCCGGCCGCATCGCCCAGAGCAGCGCCGCCGCCGAAAGACCGCCGAGGCCGAGGAGCCACGGCCAGGCGTCGGAACCGGTTCCCGCCGGGGCGACCCGGATTGTCAGCGGGCCCGGTGCCGCCTCGTTCCCGAGAAATCGCAGGAAGTTGCGGCCATCGGACGGAACGGCGCCGAGCGGCTTGAGCCGCGGGTCCTCCACGCTGGCCCCGGCCTCCTCGAGCAGGACCTCCACGACCGTCGTGCTTTCGGCAACGGCCACGGTCAGCGGAAAGGCATCGGGCTCGAGTTCGTACGTTACGACCAGTTGCCGCACGCCGGGGGAGAGCGGCGCGACCACGCGCACCTCGTTCCCCACCACCTCGGCGCCGCGGCCCGCAAAGTCGCCCTGGGTGGAGCGCACATTCCGCGCCCCGCGCGGCACCTGGGCGACAAACACGGGACTGCCGTTGCGCGCCACACGCGTGCGCGCCGACTCGTTGGCCAGCTCCCACACCTCGACGATCTCGCGCATCCCGTTGGTGTTGGGAGCCGATACCACGACATGCCGCCCCACGTGTCGCAAGGGAGCTGCCACGGACGTCGTGTCGAAGACATGGATCTCCCCGGCGGCCTCGAGCGAGTCACTGACGCGCACCGGCGGCGCGAAGTAGGCAATCCCGCTGTAGCGCGACGTCGCGAGGTACATGGCCCCCGTGTCCGCGTTGGCCACGCGAAAGCGGTAGCGTCCCTCGGCGTCGGTCGGCATGGAGTCCACGGGACCCGCCGTCGTCCCGATGCGATGCAGCGTCACCATGGTGCGCGGCACGGCACGCTCACTCCCCGCGTCCTGTCGCATGACACGCCCGCGCACTTCGAGCGACTGGCCCTGCAGCTGCGTCGCGAGGGCCACCACCAGCAAGGCCAGGACGTGCTTCACGGGCGGAACTTGCCGAAGTCCTCGGGGCGGAGTCCTTCCAGGTGCCGCTTGAGCTGCTCGGGGGTGAGCTGGTCGCCGCGGTCTGGCGCGGCCGGCTCGACGAATGGTGGCGCCTCGGCCTCTTCTTCCTCGAGCGCCGGCTCGGCGAGCAGCGAGGAAGAGGCAAACATCGGGCTGCCGGTTCGCAACGCGATCGCGATGCTGTCGGAGGGGCGCGCGTCGACGCGATACGACTCGCCGGCGCGCGAGAGGTGCAACTCGGCGTAGTAGGTGCGCTGTTCGACCCGGGTGATCTCCACCCGATCGAGGACGGCGCCAAGACCCACGATGAGCCCCTTGCACAAATCGTGGGTGAGCGGCCGTTCCTTTCGCACCCCGTTCATCTCGAGCAGGATCGATTCTGCCTCGGCCTGCCCGATCCAGATGGGGAGGAGACGTTCCCCTCCCCGTTCCTGCAGGATCACGACGTACGTGTTCGAGGAGCCGTCGAGCCCGAGGCGACCTACGACGACTTCAACGAGCGGCTCCATGGGGTCCTGCGCGAGGGGTGACCCCGAACTATCGCACCACGCGCTTCAGCTGGGCAACCTTGTCGAGACGTTCCCACGAGAACGACGTGGCCGTCACCGAGCGCGACTTCTTGCCGTTTTCGGCGCGCGTCACGTAGGCGATCTTCTCGGAGGGACGCCCGAAATGGCCGTAGGCCGAGGTCGGGGAGTAGATCGGCTTGCGCAGGTCGAGCGCGGCACCGATCCCACGCGGCGTCAGGTCGAAGGTCTCGAGGATGGCGTTGATGATCGCCTCGTCGCTCGCCTTGCCGGTGCCGAACGTGTTGACGTTCACGCTGACGGGCTCGGCGACGCCGATGGCGTAGGCCACCTGGACTTCGCAACGGTCAGCGAGCCCGGCCGCCACGACGTTCTTCGCCACCCAACGCGCCGCATAACACGCGGAGCGGTCGACCTTGCTGGGATCCTTGCCGGAGAACGCGCCACCGCCGTGACGGCCCATGCCGCCGTACGTGTCGACGATGATCTTGCGTCCCGTGAGGCCGGCGTCGCCCTGCGGACCACCCACGACGAACCGACCCGTCGGGTTGATGTGGTACGTCGGCTTTTGCTTGCGCCACTCCTTCGGGATGCAGGGCTCGACGATCTCCGCGATGATCGCCTTGCGGATCTTCTCGGTCGTGACCTTGTCGTCGTGCTGGGTCGAGACGACCACCGTGTCCACGGCGACGGGGCGATCGCCCTCGTACGCCACGGTCACCTGCGCCTTGCCGTCCGGACGCAGCCACTTGAGGTTGCCCGACTTGCGGTTGTCGGCCAGCGCCTTCGTGAGGTGATGCGACAACATGATCGCCGCCGGCATCATCTCGGGGGTCTCGTTGGTCGCGTAGCCGAACATCATCCCCTGGTCACCGGCGCCACCGGTATCGACGCCCATCGCAATGTCCGGCGACTGCTTGTCGATCGTGCTCATCACCGCGCAGGTGTGCGCATCGAATCCGTAGTTCGCGTCGGTGTAGCCGATGCGGGCAATCGTCCCACGCACGATCGCCGGGATGTCGACCCAGGTCGTCGTGGTGATTTCGCCAGCCACGACGGCGAGACCGGTGGTGACGAGCGTCTCGCAGGCCACGCGGGCTTGCGGATCGTCAGCGAGAATGGCGTCGAGAACGGCGTCGGAGATCGCGTCAGCGACCTTGTCTGGGTGTCCTTCGGTTACCGACTCCGAGGTGAACAGGGTGCGAGCAGTCACGAGATGGGGAGGTTCTAGGGTGTCTGTGTCGACGCGCAGGATACAAGGCGAGTAACCTAATCAGGATCACCCCCAATGCCGCGCGTCGACACGCCCCCACGCTGGCCCTCTACTGGGCCAGGACCGCCCCTGCCCCCACGGACCGGCGTCGACGGCTCAACGTCCCCGCCGCGATGAGGCTGAACAGGAGCCCGACGGGCAGTGGCTCGAGGAAGGTGACTGCGGCGTTGTAGAACGGGTTCTGGTACATCTCGCTGAACTTCGCCATCTCGGCCGCCGTCGCGGCGATTTCCTGCTCGCTTGCCCCGGACTGGCGCGCCTTCTCGATGGTGTACGCTGCGTAGGCCTTGTCGAAGTCCGGCGTGACCTTGAAGTAGATCACCTCCCAGGTCGCGACGTAGCATGCGGTGGCAACGACCGTGATGAGCAGCCCCACCGAGAGGGCGCGCCCGAACGACACGTTCCCATCGGCCACTTTGTCCCGGTAGGACCGGACCCCGAAGTAGACCATGAGAAAAGCGATGACCATGGTCGTGTAGCCAAAGACCATCGACCGGTCGAAGCCGATGGACTCGCGGAACGGGAGGGCCAGGACCATCGACGCGGCCAGGATCGCGCCGGCGATAAGCCCGTAGGTGAGGACAGTACGTCGCATGAGAGTGCCAGGTGGTTTGAGGAGCGGCGATGGTAGGCCGGTTCCCCGCGTTTTCGCGTCACCCGAACGGGTGATTTTGCCCCGTTGCGCCCAAAATCATACCAAAGAGGCACGGCACCGCCCCAATCCGGCGGTCTACGGGATGATCCGCAGCTCCTTTCCCCGTTGCACGGCCTGAGTGCGCCGCCGGACGTCGAGCTTCTCGAACACACGGCTGGAGTGCGTCTTGACGGTGTTCTCGCTGACGAAGACCCGCTCGGCGATCTCGCGATTGGACAGGCCCTGTGCGATGAGCTCGAGGATCTCGAGTTCGCGCGGGGTGAGCCCGAGTTCGGAAACGCGCGCGTCGTCCCGCGTGAAGGTCGCGGGTGCCGGGATGTGTACTTCCTTGACAACCACGGCAGGTCGACGGCCCGTCAGCCTCGCCCCCAGCCAGATGCCGAGGACAGCGAACAGGACGGCAACGATCCCGCCATAGATCTCCACCGAGTACTCGATGATGAGCCATCGGTACTCGATGAGGCGCAGCCCCGCGATCAACAGGCCGCCGAGCAGCCCATAGAGGAGAACCTGGCGACGCATGCCGCGATGGTACGGCGAGGGATTCAGGGGAGGACGCGTCGCGACGTCAGTGGACGGCTTCCCACATGAACGTCACGCTCCCGAACGCTGCCTTGAGCCGGAACTCGAGCTCGCGTTGCGCCTCGGCCGCCGTCCGGGC
>JAEUJK010000150.1 GCA_016794735.1 Gemmatimonadota bacterium
GTCCGTCAGCGCAAAGACGATGATCACGTCCGCCACCGGGGCGTTCGAGATGAAGGTCTTCGATCCCGTGATGCGCCAGCCGTCGCCATCGCGCTCCGCGCGCGTCTTGAGGCCAAACGAGTCGGAGCCGCTGCCCGGCTCCGTCATCGCGTGGATGCCGATGATGGTCCCGTTGCACAGCCCCGGCAGGTACTTCGCCTGCTGCTCCGCGTTGCCGAACCGCCACATGGGCACCACGCAACTGAGCAGGTGCGCACACACCGAGAAGACCAGCCCGTTGTCGCGGCACCCGTAGCCGAACGCCTCCAGCGCAATCGTGCAGGACAGCGGATCGAGCCCCGCCCCGCCGAGTGCCTCCGGGACCGGCAGCCCCTGCAGCCCCATCTCGCCACAGGCCAGCCAGAGGTCGCGCGGGAACTCCTGGTGGTGATCGCGCGCGATCACCCCGGCATTGAGGCGTTCCTTCGAGAACTTGATGATTTCACGGCGCAGGGTTTCCTGCTCCGGCGTCAACGAAAAATCCATCGTCAGCCCATCGCCACGAGTCGTTGGTAATCGACCTTGTCGGTCGAGGTCTTCGGCAGCGCATCGATGAAGCCGAAGGCGTCAGGGCTCATGTAGTTCGGCAGCACCTGGGCGCAGAACTGCTTCATCGTGATCAGCGACAGCGTCGGACCGTTGGACGCGACAAACGCCTTGATGCGCACGCCACCGTCCGCATCCTTGAGGGCGACGACCGCGGCCTCGCGGATGTCCGGGTGCTTGTAGAGCCCGGACTCGACCTCCCCCAGCTCGATGCGGTAGCCACGTCGCTTGACCATGCGGTCGCGTCGCCCGACGTAGGTAAACACCCCGCCGGCATCCTCGGTCACGAGGTCACCCGTGCGATACCACCGCTCGCCGGTCGCATCCACGAAGAAAGCGTCGGCGGTGCGCGAGGCGAGGTTCCAGTACCCCTGCATCACCCCGGGGCCCGCCATCACGAGCTCCCCTTCCTGCCCGCGCGCCACATCGACCCCGGCCTCGTCGACCACCCGCGCGCGGAACTGCTCGCACGCCTTGCCGATCGGGTACGGCGCCGTGCGATCGGGCTCGACCGTGGAAGGGATCTCGTGGTACGTGCAGACGTTCGTCTCGGTCGGGCCGTACAGGTTGTAGTACCGCGGTGCAGGCAGGCGCTCCATGACTGCGCGCAGGTGCTTCACCGGGAACACCTCGCCGGCAAAGAACACGTAACGGAGGGCGCTGTAGTCGTGCCGCTCCATCTTCCCGTACTGGTACAACATCGTGAGGATCGTCGGCGTCGAGTACCACACCGTGAGGCGACGATCGGCGATGAGGGCCGCGAGGCCGGCGGGTTCCTTCCCCTGGTCCGCCGTGATGAGCACGACGGTCGCCGCGTGCTTGAGCGGCACGTAGAGGTCGAGGATGGAGAGGTCGAAGTGAAACGGCGCGTGCGAGGAGAACCGGTCGTCACCCGTGGGGTCAAACGTGGCGCTGCACCAGTCCACGTACGATGTCGCGTTGAGGTGCGAGAGCATCACCCCCTTGGGCTTCCCCGTCGACCCGGAGGTGTAGAGGATGTAGGCCAGGGCGTCCGGCCCCACCGGGACATCGGCGACCACGGCCGCCGGTCCCTGCGACGCATCGAGCGCATCGAGCGCCTCGGCGAGCCCTGAGCCATCACCGACGCGCTGCAGCTCAATGGTGGCCGGCACGGCCCCCAGCTTGGCGACTTCCTCACGCCACGCTGGCGCCAGCGACGCCTCGAGGATGGCCACACGGACCGCGCAATCCGAGAGGATGTACGCCGTGCGCCAGGCCGGCGCCGCGTAATCCACCGGCACATATGCCGCGCCCGCCTTCATCGCGCCGAGCATTCCCGCATAGGCATCGATGGACTTGCGCGCATAGATCCCCACGCGA
>JAEUJK010000154.1 GCA_016794735.1 Gemmatimonadota bacterium
CTGGCCCGGACCGCCGGGCCGGCATGCACGGTGTAGGCCAGCGAGCGCTTCTCGCGCAACTCGTCGAAGAAGCGCCCACCCAGCCCGCTGGTGATCGCCGACAGCACCTGCGCCGTGACACGCGAGGCGTCGCGGCGCGACGGACCGGGGAATGCCATCAGGATGGCCGTCTGCGACTTCTCGCGTGCCTCGGCGACGACCTGGCCATGCCCCTGCCAGTTCGCCATCGGTACCGGTGGACGCGGCTGGCGCACCACCGTCGACAGCCAGGCCGTGGCGCAGCGGGCCACCTCTTCGGGGTCGACGTCGCCGAGGACGCCTAACGCCACGTCCCCCCCGAGAATGAGGCTCCGGTGCAGGGCCTGCACCCCAGCGACGGTGGCCGCGGCCAACCCCTCCTCGCTCCCCATCGCACTCCGCCCATACGGATGGCCCGCGAAGGCGGCGGCGAGCGCCAGTCGCGACGGGTAGCGGTACATGTCGTCGCGCGCCTGCGCGAGTTGCTGGAGGGCGATCGCGCGCTCGGTCTCGAGCGCCTCCGCATCGAACCGCGGTTGCGTCACGACATCGGCCAGCAGCTCGAGCGCATCCACCCACGCCGCCGCCGGGACCGAGATCCCCCAACCCACGCCATCGGCGGTCACGGTGGCGTTCACGCTACCGCCGGCCATCTCGGCCTCACTGGCGATCGCCGACGCGTCCCGTCGCATCGTCCCCTTGAGTGCCGTGCGGGCCATCAGGAGTGCCAATCCGTCGGCGCCGTCAGGATCCGCGGAGGCCCCGCCCCGCGCATAGAAGCCGAGGTGCACCATGGGGGCGCCCGGCACGCGACGCACGAGGGTTGGCACACCGGACGGCGTGCGGAAGACCTCCACGCCACCCACACTCGCCTCGCGTTGTGCCGCCCCCGCGGGCACGCGCACGGGCGGCGGCACAGGGGCCGGAGCCGGGGCGGACGTCGACACGCCACCTAACGACCCCCACGCCTCGTCCGCCGTTGGCGGGGTGGCCGGGGCGCCCTGGGGGTCGTAGCGCAACCACGATGCCGCCGCGGGGGCGAGGTGGGTCGCGACCGCTGTCGCCACGTCGGCCGCCGTGGTGGCCGCCAGCCGGGCGTCATACTCGGCCCCCATCGTCCAGCTGCCTAACGCTTCCCAGTCGGCGAGGTAATTGGCCTGGCCATCCATCGACTCGAGGCGCCGCAACGTGCGCGAGGCATGGAGGCGTCGCGCGCGCTCCACTTCCGACGGATGGACCCCATCGGCAAGTCCCTGCACCGCCGCCCACGAGGCCTGCGCCGCGGACAGGGCCGTGGCGGATTGGCCGGACCACTGGACCACGAAGACGCCCAGGTCCCCCGGGGTGTAGTTCCACGCGCTGACATTCGACGCGAGGCGCTGTTCCCTGACGGCGCGATACAACCGGGCCGATCGCCCGCTGGCGAGCACGGTGGTGGCAACGTCCAGCGTGACACTGGCGGGATCGTCCACGGGCGGGGTGCGCCAGCCAAAGGCCCCGTGCGACTGGGCGATGTCCCCGCGCAGGGCCCGATACCGGCGACCGGGTGTCCCGGCCTCACGCGGCCCGCGATCGCGCGCCACCGGCGCGTCGGCGACCCCGCCGTAACGCCGCTCCACCTCGCGGATGATCGTCGACACCTCCACATCCCCAACGATGGAGAGCAGGGTGTTGGACGGCTGGTAGTACCGGCGATAGAACGCATCGAGGTGCGCATGGCGCAGCGCGCGGAGCACCTCCGGATGCCCGATGCGCCACCGGCGCATGCGGTGCGCGTCGTGCATCAGCTCGAACAACGTCTCGGTGGTCACCGCCTCGGGCGTGTCGGACTTCCGGCGCGCCTCCTCGATGATCACCTCCAGCTCGCGGGCAAGCTCCTCGCCATCGAGCGACGCATGGGCCCACGCATCCGCCTGGATCTCCAGCGCCTCGGCGAAGCTGCTGCTCGGGACGACGGCGTAGTACCGCGTGTGATCGTAGATCGTCGCGGCATTGAGGTAGCCACCGCATGCCTTGGTTTGCCGGGCGATCTCGCCCACCCCGCGCGTCGGCGTCCCCTTGAAGAACATGTGCTCGAGGACGTGGGCGATCCCCGAGACGTCATCGGGCTCGTCGAAGTACCCCGCCTTCACGTAGGTGACGATGGCGACGACGGGGGCGCTGCGATCGCGACGCGCGAGCAGGGTCAGGCCGTTCGGGAGGACGTGCCGGACGACGTCGTCGGGCGGGAAGATGGACACGGATTCGAGGTCGGGGAGTGCCTAACGCGTCGGCGGTACCGGGGCGGGAGCGAGGGGGACCAGGGTGGCACACGCGGACCACGGGCCCGGGCCGGCCCGCGCGATGAACCGCTGGGCCAGTGGCACCTGGCCGAGCCGCATCAACGTGCACCCCATGTACCCCTGGGCGGTGCGGTCCGCGGGGTCCAGCCGGATCGCGCGCTCGTAGAACGAGCGGGCAAGGTCCGGTCGGCCCGAGGCCAGCAGCACGCCACCGAGTTCACGATGTCCCAGGGGATTGCCGGGTTCGAGCGTGATGGCGCGCCGCAGGTATTCACGGGCCGACGCCATGTCGCCCTCCTCGCGCGAGATGCGCCCGAGGTAGATGAGTGGTTCGGCCAGCTTGGGATAGCGGCCACTCGCCGCGCTAAAGGCATTCCGCGCCCCGAGCCGGTCCCCGGCCGCGTACGCGGCGCGCCCCCGGCGCAGTTCGGCGGGTTCGCGCATCATCGCCCATCCAGCCGCGCCGCCGCCCCCAACGACCAGCAGCAACCCAAGCGCCACCGCCCAGCGCCCGAGGGCCACACGGCGCACCGGAGCCGGCGTCGCGGGTGTCAGCGGTGGGAGTTCCCCCGCGGCGGGCGCCTGCGCGGTTGCACCGGCCGCTGGCGGCCCGCGCCTTTCGACCGCCGCAATGATCGTCTGGAACATCTCCCGCGCCCCGTCGACCTCGCTGGTCGATGGCTGGTGGCCCGACGCGACCTTGTCGGCCAGCCCGCCGAGATCGACGATGGCGTGTGCTTCACGCAGCGTGAGGTAGTTGCGCCCGCGGAGCTCGCGCAGCAGGTCCTGCCCACGCAGGGTGCCGCTCCCGGCAAGCTGTTGCAGCGACGCCTCCGCCTCGCCCCACGCCTCGGCGAGCGCACGCGCCGACTCGGCCGGGTCGGACGCGCGGGCGATCCGCGACACCGCGGCGCGCAGCATG
>JAEUJK010000234.1 GCA_016794735.1 Gemmatimonadota bacterium
GAACTACGCGGGGCCGGGGTTCTATGGCTTCACGACGTACACCAAGACCCCGCTGATGCTTTCGATGCTTGGCGGGATCGTCGGGGACAGCGCGGTCATCGCGGCGCAGAAGGCCTGGGGCGAGGCCTGGATGTGGAAGCACCCGTCCCCGTGGGACTGGATGTTCTTCATGCAGAACGCGCTCAAGCAGGACCTGGGATGGTTCTGGTACTACTGGCTGTTCACCACGGAAAGCGTGGACGGCTCGATCGTCGACGTGAAGCAGGCGGGGGTGCGCACCGCGGTCACCGTGCGGCAGGACGGCCAGATGCCGTCGCCGGTGGTGCTCAAGGTGGAATTTGCGGCCAACGGGCCGGCCCTCCGCCCCATGAAGAACGCGGTGATGCTCGACGAGCGGACCGCGCGGGTCACCTTCCCCGTGGACGTGTGGTTTGGCGGCAGCAAGACGTTTGTCGCCAACCTGATGTTCGGCGGCCGCAAGGTGGAGCGGGTCACGCTGGACCCCGACTGCCGCTTCCCGGACCGGGATCCGTCGGACAACACGTGGCCGCGCACCCCGGGCGCCGCGGCACCTGGCGCGGCGGTCCCCAACCGGCCAGCCGCGGTGAGTTGCGGTCGTTAGGCGATTTAACGGCTCGGCACGCGCCCGCTCGCGCGTGCCGGGCCAGCGTCCCGCCCGGACCTAACGACCCGCGCGCTCCGACACCTGGCGGACCACCACGCCGCCCTTCATCACGAACTGCACGCGCTCCAGTTCGGTGATGTCACGCAGGGGATCGCCGGCGACCGCAATGAGGTCGGCGAACTTTCCCGCCTCCACCGTCCCGATCCGGTCCTTCCATCCGAGGATTTCGGCATTGAGCGACGTCGCCGAGACGATTGCACTCATCGGCGACTCCCCGAACCGGGTGCGAACGGCAAACTCGTGCGCGTTCCGGCCATGGGGAATCACGGCGGCGTCCGTGGCAAACCCGATCGGAAGGCCCGCGGCGAGCGCACGCCGGAACCCGGCCTCCTTCACCGCCGCCATCTGCCGCGATCGCTCGCGCTCCGACGCCGGGATGTTGTTCTTCTCCCCTTCCTCGGCGATCGCTGCACTTGTGTAGAGCGTCGGGACGTAGAAGGTGCGCCGGTTAGACGCCTTGAGCAGCGCGATGGCCTCGTCGTCCAGGTCCGATCCATGATCGACGGTGCGGACGCCGGCGCGGATCGACGCCTTGATCCCGCCCGCGCCGTGCGCGTGCGAGCCCACTTGGCGACCCCAACGTGTGGCTTCGGTGACCGCGGCCTGGATCTCGGCATCTGAATACTGCTGCGCCCCGGGCGCGATCCCCTTGGACAGGATGGCCCCGGTCGCGAGGATCTTGATGAAGTCGGCGCCGTTCTTGAGGTTCGTGCGGACCGCCTTCGTCACCTCGTCGGGTCCGTCGGCGAGGTTCTTCACCACGGGAACGTCCACGTAGATGGAGAACTGCCGCGCGTCGCCGGCGCCGCCGGTGGAGGTGACGTAGTTGCCGGCCACGAGCATGCGTGGGCCAGGGATGGCGCCTTCATTGATGGCGTTGCGCAGGTCGACATCGACAAAGGGCCACGTGGGACCCATGTCGCGCACCGTCGTGAACCCTGCCTCCAGCGTGATGCGCGCGTTGTAGGCACCCCAGAGTGCATCGTGGCCGGGGGTGGTCTTCACCAGCGCGTCTTCCCAGTGCACCCCCATGCGACTCGTGAGGTGCGTATGCAGGTCGATCAGCCCG
>JAEUJK010000255.1 GCA_016794735.1 Gemmatimonadota bacterium
TCCTGGTCGTGGCGATCCTCTTCCTCTTCCTGTGGAACGCCCGGGCGACCGCCATCTCGGTGGTCGCCATTCCGCTGTCGCTGGTTGTTGCGATCTTTGGCATGCAGCTGTTAGGCATCACGGTCAACACGATGACCCTGGGTGGCATGGCGATCGCGATCGGCGCCCTGGTCGACGACGCCATCATCGATGTCGAGAACGTGTTCCGGCGACTGAAGGAGAACCATCATCGACCCAGTGGCGAGCAACGGAGCGCGCTCGTGGTGGTGCTCGATGCCTCGCGGGAAGTGCGTGCCAGTATCGTGAACGCGACGCTGATCATCATCGTGGTCTTCCTCCCCCTCTTCTTCCTTGGGGGAGTAGAAGGCCGACTGCTCCGGCCGCTGGGTTTTGCCTATGTGGTCTCGATCCTGGCGTCGCTGCTCGTGGCCGTGACGGTGACTCCCGTGTTGTGCAGCTATCTCCTCCCCGCGTCGCGAGCGGTGCAGGAGGAGCACGAGAGCCTGGTGGTCCGCTGGCTCAAGGCGGTGTACTCCCGCGCGCTCCAGGTGGTGTTGGAACGCCCGCGGATTGTCCTGGCGGGCGCGCTGCTCGCCCTCCTGGCGACCGCGGCGGCGTTGCCATTCCTGGGATCCGCGTTTCTTCCCGAGTTCAATGAGGGCGCGCTGACGATCTCGGTCGTTACCGTGCCCGGCACCTCATTGGAGGAATCGAGCGCGATCGGGCGACGGGTCGAGGAAATCCTCAAGGCGCAGCCGGGCGTGGTGAACACCGATCGTCGCCAGGGTCGTGCCGAGTTGGACGAACATGCCCAGGGGGTCAACGCCGCCGAGTTGGACGTCACCCTCGCGGCCGGGACCCAGAAGGAAGCCCTGTTCGAGGCGTTGCGGCAGGAGTTCGCGTCGATCCCGGGTACCAACGTCACGATCGGTCAGCCGATCGGGCATCGCATCGACCACATGTTGTCGGGCACCCGGGCGAACATCGCAATCAAGATCTTCGGACCCGACCTGCAAGCGCTGCGTGCCGTTGGGGCTGAAGTGCGCGACGCCATGTCGGGTGTGACGGGCATCGCCGACCTGCAGCTGGAGCAGCAGATTGATGTTCCGCAGCTGCGCATCGCGGCCGATCGTGCCGCCATGGCGCGGTACGGGATGACCGTCGGAGATCTCGCGGAAGCCATTGACGTGGCGCTGCGTGGAGAGACCGTGTCGCAGGTCCTGGAGCAAGGGCGGAGCGTTGACCTTGTTGTTCGACTGCCAGAGTCGCTGCGTCGCGACGCGGCGACCATCGCCACGCTCACCCTCGACACGCCCACCGGTCAGCGCGTGCGCCTTTCCGACCTGGCGTCCATCACCGTCGACCGCGGCCCCAACACGATCTCGCGTGAGAACGTGCAGCGAAAGATCGTCGTCCAGGCCAACGTGGCTGGTCGCGACCTCGGCTCGACGGTGGCCGAGGTTCAACAGGCAGTGGGCAGGGCCGTGACGCTCCCCACAGGGTACTTCATCGAGTACGGGGGGCAGTTCGAGGCCCAGGCTGAGGCGACCCGTGCACTCACCGCGCTCTCGACCCTGGCCATCGCCGCGATCTTCCTCCTGCTCTTCCTGGAGTTCGGGACCGCGCGCACCGCGTTGCTGGTGATGGCCAACCTTCCCCTGGCGCTGATCGGTGGCGTGGCCGCGGTCCTGCTCACCGGTGGTGTGGTGAGCATTGCGTCGCTGGTCGGCTTTGTCACCCTGTTCGGTATCGCGACGCGGAACGGGATCCTGCTGGTGTCGCACTACCGACATCTGGCGGACGAAGGGTACATGTGGCGAGAGGCCATCTACCGTGGATCGCTCGAACGTTTGTCACCCATCCTCATGACGGCGCTCACGGCCGGGCTTGCGCTGATCCCCCTTGCAGTCGGCGGCGGCGAACCGGGGAACGAACTCCAGACCCCGATGGCGATTGTCATCCTGGGCGGATTGTTGTCGGCCACCGCGCTCAACATGCTGGTGCTACCCGCCCTGTACCTGAAGTTTGGCCCGCGCCCTGATGGCGGCGCGGTTCCAGCGTCCGCACCCTCACCCCTCATCACATGACGCACTGGTTGCGCCTGCCCGGTGGCGTCCGGGCGCTCCTTCTCCTCGCCCTCCTGCCGTCGATCTCCTGGGCCCACGGCGTGGCGTCGGGAGACAAGGGGTACCTGCAGGAGGTGTCTGGCGTTCTGCTCATTCCCTTCGCCTACCTCGGTGCCAAGCACATGGTGACCGGGTACGATCACCTGCTGTTTCTCGTTGGGGTCATCTTCTTCCTGTATCGGTTGAAGGACGTTGGCTTGTACGTAACGCTGTTCGCGGTGGGACACTCCGTCACCCTCCTCGGTGGCGTCCTTGGCGGGGTTCGCGTCAACCCATACCTGATCGATGCGATCATCGGGTTCTCCGTGGTCTACAAGGCGCTCGACAACATGGGCGCCTATCGCGCCTGGTTTGGCCGCCAGCCCGATACCCGGGCAGCCACCCTGATCTTCGGCCTCTTCCACGGATTGGGGCTGGCCACCAAGATCCATGACTTTCAGGTGTCACCCGAAGGGCTGGCCCCCAACCTGGTGGCCTTCAACGTCGGCGTCGAAGCGGGCCAACTCTTTGCCCTGGGGATGATCCTGATCGCCATGGGGTACTGGCGCCGCACGGCCAGCTTTGGACGACGCGCCTATGGCGCGAACGTCCTGCTCATGGCCGCTGGGTTTGTCCTTGTTGGTTACCAGCTCGCGGGCTATCTGGTCCAGCGCTCCTTCTCCTGACCTCCATGACTCCTCCAACGCTCCCAACCCCTCCCAGCGCACGCTCGCTCTGGCGGTCCACCGCTGCCGCCCTCGCGTTGGCCCTCGCCGTCTTGTTCACCATCGTGCTGCCAGCCGAGTACGGGGTGGATCCCACCGGCATTGGTCGCGTGCTGGGTCTCACGCAGATGGGCGAGATCAAGGTGCGCCTGGCGCGCGAGGCAGCGGCCGACGCCGCCGCGGATGCCGCGGCTTTCGACGCTGCAACAACGCCCGATTCCACACGGTAGCTGTCTGTCGTTCCCCATCTCCCCCAACCCAGGAGTTGCACCATGAAGGTTCGTTCCATTGCCAGGCAGGCTGGGCGCGCGGCGGTCGTCGCGTTTGGTCTGGTCCTTGTCACCGTCTCCGTCGTCGCTGCCCACGATATGTTCGTCAAGCCGACGCGGTTCTTCGCGCCGGAGAACGCCGAGGTCCGTATCCGGTTGTTGAACGGCACGTTCACGCGAAGCGAGAACTCGATTGCGCGCAATCGATTGGCCGATGCCAGCGTGTTGAGCCCGCGGGGTCGCACCAAGCTCGACACCGCCGAGTGGGGAGTGCAGGGCGACACGAGCACCTTCCACATCCACACGCGCGGCGCGGGGACGTACGCCGTTGGCGTCTCCACGAAGCCGAATCGTATCGACCTCTCGGCCGATGACTTTAATCTCTACCTCAAGGACGACGGCATCCCCGACGCACTCGAGGCGCGAAAGAAGAACAACGAACTGGGCAAGCCGGCGAAGGAGCGTTACCACAAGCACGTGAAGTCGCTGATCCAGGTTGGCACGGCCCGGTCCGACGACTACGCGACCCCGTTCGGCTATCCCGCGGAGATCATCCCGCTCGAGAATCCCTATTCCCTTGCGAAGGGCGCCACCTTGCGCGTGCGGACGCTCGTCGATGGCAAGCCCGCCGCGAACCAGTATGTCCTGTATGGTGGCG
>JAEUJK010000262.1 GCA_016794735.1 Gemmatimonadota bacterium
CTCTCCACCCCGCTCGAGGCCCCCACGCGCACGCGGATGGTCTACAGCGACCTCGGTGCGATCGTGCTCGGGCAGGTCGTGGAACGGGTGAGCGGACGCTCCTTCGATGCCTACCTGCAGGCGGAGCTGTTCGGCCCGTTAGGCATGCGGCACACGATGTTCCGGCCACCCAGCGGGATGCTCGGCCACATCGCGTTCACCGAGGTGGACCCCTGGCGTCAGCGCCACCTGCACGGCGAGGTGCACGACGAAAACGCGGCGCGCCTTGACGGCATCTCGTCGCACGCCGGGTTGTTCTCGAGCGCGGCGGACCTCTCCCGCTTTGCGCGGATGCTGCTCGGGTACGGGCGGTTCGAGGGACGGCAGGTCCTCGATTCGGCCACGATCGTGCGGTTCACCCGCACGTACGACCGGTCGATCTCGCCGCGCGGCCTGGGATGGGAGACCGCCACGGGAACCAACTCCGGGGGCCGCAAGTTGTCAGGTCGCGCCTTCGGTCATACCGGCTTCACGGGCACGTCCATCTGGGTGGACCCGGAGAAGGACCTGTTCGTGATCCTGCTGACCAACCGGGTGAACCCGACCCGCGAGAACCGGAAGATCGGGGACGTACGGATCGGGCTGGCGGACGCGGTCGCGGACGCCTGGGCAGGCAACGGCCGCTGACCGGCGGGCGGAACCTGTGCCGACACTTCGGGATAACTACAGGACCGGCATCAGCTTGCCTTCTTGTTGCGCTTTTCCGCCATCGCTACGTTTCGGTACGCCACACGCCACGAAGTTGAGGAGAACACGATGAGCACGAATGTCCAGCCCGATGTGATGGTCACGGTGACGTCCGTGGCTGCCGCCGAGGTTCGCAAGTTCATGGAAGCCGAGCAGGTCTCCCCTGACGTCGGCGGATTGCGCGTCAGCGTGCAGCCGGGTGGTTGCAGCGGCTTCAAGTACGGCCTCCTCATCGAGGACCAGCCGGCCGACGACGATTACATCCTGGCCCAGGAAGGCTTCAAGATGTTCGTCGATCCGTTCTCGGCGCAGTACATCAACCAGGTCGTGATCGACTACACCTCGTCGATGCAGGGTTCCGGCTTCACGTTCAAGAACCCGAACGCCACCGGCGGCTGCGGCTGCGGGTCGTCGTTCTCCGCCTGATCGCCACATGACCAACCCGGCGCCAGGCGCCGGCGAGGTACATCGGACGGCCCGCGAGACCCTGGGGGTTCGCGGGCCGTCCGCTTTTGCACCCGCCACGCTCGAACGCATCCCGGTGCGCATCCTCGATGCGCACGAAGACATCGCGCGCGAAGTCGCGCAACGCATCGCGGCCGTCATGCGGGCCCGCGCCGCCGAGGGCAAGCCATGTGTCCTCGGACTCGCGACGGGCTCTACCCCGATCGGCGTCTATCGTGAACTGATCCGCCTGCACCGCGAAGAAGGGCTGAGCTTCGCACACGTGGTCTCGTTCAACCTCGACGAGTACCACCCGATGTCGCCGGAGAGCGTGCACTCGTATCACCGGTACATGTGGGAGAACCTCTTCAACCACGTGGACATCCGGCCGGAGCATGTGCACATCCCGTCCGGCACCGTCGGCGAACACGAGGTCACCGCGCATTGTGCCGCCTACGAGGCGGCGATCCTCGCGGCGGGCGGGATTGACTTCCAGGTCCTCGGGATCGGAAAGACCGGGCACATCGGCTTCAACGAGCCCGGGTCGAGTGCCGACAGCCAGACACGGCTCGTGACGCTCGACCTCGTGACCCGACGCGACGCCGCCGCGGATTTCTTTGGAGAGGAGAACGTGCCGCGCGAAGCGATCACGATGGGGATCGCGACGATCATGCGGGCACGCGAGGTGGCGATCCTCGCCACCGGCGAACACAAGGCGACGATCGTGCGCCGCGCTGTCGAGGGGCCGATCGACACGCAGGTCGCGGCCACATACCTGCAGCAACACGCGCATTGCACCTTCTACGTCGACCGCGCGGCCGCCGCTGCCCTCACGCGCGTGGCAACGCCGTGGCTGGTCGACGCCGTGGAGTGGACGCCGGAACTCGTCGAGCGCGCCGTGGTGTGGCTCTCGCTGACGTGCGGGCGTGCGATCCTCAAGCTGACCTACCCCGACTACGCCGAGCACCGCTTGTCGTCCCTCGTGCTTCGGTACGGCTCCGCCGGGGCCGTGAACGGCGAGGTGTTCCAGCGCCTCGGCGCCAAGATCCACGGGCGCTCCAAGCTGCCCCGCGGCCAGCGCGTGCTGTGTTTCTCCCCCCACCCGGATGACGATGTCATCTCGATGGGCGGGATCCTGCGCAAGCTCGTGCAGAACGAGAACGCGATCACCGTGGCGTACATGACCAGTGGCAACATCGCGGTGTTCGACCACGACGTGCGCCGGTACGTGGACTTCATCGCGCGCCTTGCCGCGACCGGGCGACTCGATGCGCGCGAGGTCTCGACGCTGCGCGACCGGGTGATCGCGTTCCTGGAGGCCAAGGCCCCGGGTGACGTGGACAGCCCCGACGTGCAGGAGATCAAGCGGCTCATCCGTGAAGCCGAGGCGGTGAGCGGCATCGAGGCGTTAGGGCTCACGTCCGCGGCGGCCACCTTCCTCAACCTGCCGTTCTACCAGACCGGCAAGGTGCGCAAGGACCCAATTGGCGCGGTGGACGTGGAGATCGTGGGTGCCCTGCTGGAGCGCCTCCAGCCGGATCACGTCTTTGTGGCGGGCGACCTGTCGGACCCGCACGGCACGCACCGGATGTGCAAGGAAGCGATCGACCGCGCGTTGCGGGCACAGCGCGACGCGCACCCGGAACGACCGGCCCCGACGGTGTGGTTGTACCGCGGCGCATGGCAGGAGTGGCCGGTGACGGAGGCCAACTACCTGGTGCCGCTGTCGCAGGACGAACTGGACCTCAAGATCCAGGCGATCTTCCGCCACCAGTCGCAGAAGGACAGTGCGCCCTTCCCCGGCCAGGACGATCGTGAGTTCTGGCAACGCGTGGAGAGCCGCAACAAGGAGACGGCCCGCATCCTCAACGACCTCGGCCTGGCCGAGTACTTCGCAATGGAGGCGTATGTCGTCACGCGAGAACCCTGACGGTTCACGACACGACAAACGTCCGGCCAAGCTGAAAGTCCCGCCGTTCACGCGCTGCCCCGAGACCCATCCATGACCGGTCAGTTCACGCTCCTCGACCTCGTTGTACTGATCGCGTACATGGGGCTCACCGTATGGCTGGGCATCTGGCTCGGCCGCGGGCAGAAGTCGGCGCGCGACTACTTCGTGGCCGACCGGGCGATCCCGTGGTGGGCGATCCTCTTCTCGGTGGTCGCCACGGAAACCAGTGCGCTCACCTTCATCTCGATCCCGGGGTTGGCCTACCTCGGGGACTTCACCTTCCTGCAGGTGGCGTGCGGCTACCTGGTGGGGCGCCTCGTGGTGTCGGCCGTGCTCCTGCCCCGGTACATGCACGGCGAGCTGGTCACCGCGTATGCGCTGCTGGAGCAGCGGTTCGGTGTGGCGACGCGCCGGCTCGCGTCGATCACCTTCATGGTGACGCGTGCGCTGGGTGACTCGGTGCGTGTGTTCGCCACCGCGATCCCGATCGGCTTGATCATCGGCCCGATCCTGCCGCCGCACCTCGTGGCGCCCGTGTCGATCCTCATCCTCGGGGCCTTCACCCTGCTCTACACCTATCACGGCGGGATGCGCGCCGTGGTGTGGACCGACGTGCTGCAGACCGGGGTGTACCTGTTAGGCGCGATCGGGGCGCTCGTGCTGATCGGCCAGGGCGTCGACGGCGGGTGGTCGGCGATCCTCGCGCGTGCCGGCGAGGCGGGCAAGTTGCGCTTGATCGACACCGGATTCGTGGTGGACCGCCCGCACACCCTTTGGGCCGGGTTGATCGGCGGGGCGTTCCTGGCGATGGCGTCGCACGGCGCGGACCAGCTGATCGTGCAACGCCTGCTCGCGGCCAACTCGCTGCGTGATGCGCGACGCTCGCTGGTGGGCTCCGGGATCGCCGTCCTCGTGCAGTTTGCGATCTTCCTGTTCATCGGCATCGGGCTGTGGGTGTACTACGAGGCCCGCACCTTCCCCAAGCCGGATGAGATCTTCCCGACGTTCATCATCGAGGTGATGCCGCCGGGGCTGACCGGACTGGTGGTGGCGGCGATCCTCGCGGCGGCGATGAGTACGGTGTCGGGCAGCATCAACTCGCTCGCGGCCGCCACGACGCACGACATCTACCTCCCACTGACGGGCCGCCGCGTCGACGATCCGGGCGTGCTCAGCGTCGGCAAGGCCTTCACGCTGGGCTGGGCGATCATCCTCGTCGGTGGCGCATTGCTCTACAAGGCACAGGGAACGCCGGTGGTGGTGATTGCGCTCTCCATTGCCTCGTTCACATACGGCGGGCTGCTGGGCGGCTTCTTCCTCGGGATCTGGTGGCCGCGCGCCCGCCAGCGCGACGCGATCACCGGCATGGCCGTCGGCATCGCGACGATGGCGATCGTGGTCTTCGCAAAACAGCTCGGGGCCGCTTATCCTTCGCTCGCTTCCAGCCTGGGGCCGTTCGCGCGGATCGCGTGGCCCTGGTACGTCCTCATCGGCACCTCCATCACGTTCCTCGTCGGCATGATCAGTTCGTTGACGCACGCGGCCGCACCACTCGCACCACGCCAGCAGCCATGAGCCATCTCGTCATCGGGGTGGACGGCGGTGGCACCCAGACGCGCGCGATGGTCGCCGATGAGGCCGGGCAGGTGCTCGGCGCCAGTCAGGGTGATGGCTCCGCCGTGCGGCCGGGCCAGGCCGAGGCGTCGGCCGACGTGATCGCGACCGTCGTGCGGGAGGCGATGGCCAAAGCCGGACTGCAGGATGCCACGCCGCGCGTCCTCTGCGCGGGTGTGGC
>JAEUJK010000264.1 GCA_016794735.1 Gemmatimonadota bacterium
CGCGGGTTGTCGACCTTGGCCAGCACGACCAGCTGCGGGTCGCGCGCCGGGAAGAGGCCGACAAACGACGACGTGTAGGTGAAGGACCCATAGCGCCCGTCCACGGTGCGTCGCGCCGTGCCCGACTTGCCCGCGAGCGGAAAGCTCTCGAGCCCGGCGTCGGTCGCCGTCCCGCTGTCGACGACGCTCTCCAGCAGCGGCCGCAGGCGCGCTGCCGTGCCCGGGGCAAAGACGCGACGCACGACGCGCGGCGTGTGCCGCCAGGCGATCGTGCCGTCGGGCGCACGCACCTCGCTCACCAGCGCCGGCGCCACGAGCACGCCGTCGTTTGCGAGGGTGGCGTAGGCAAGGGCCAGCTGGAGCGGGGTGACCGCGATCTCGTATCCCATCGCCAGCGACGCGCGCGACTGCGAGGTCCAGCGCCCCGGCTCCCGCAGGGTACCAGTGGCCTCGCCGGGGTACGGCGCACCCGTCGCCGTGCCAAAGCCGAGGTCGCGCAGCAACTCGTACACGACGCCGTCATCGAGCCGCGAGGCAAACTGCACCATGCCGATGTTGCTCGAGAACCGGATCACGTCGCGCAGCGACATCGACTTCGCCTTGTGCGTGTCCGTGATGACGCGACCGTGGTGTTCCCAGCGTCCATTGAACGTCTCGACCACGTCATCGGGCCGGGCCTTGTCGTCCTGAAGCAGGCGCGCGGCGAAGAACGGCTTGAGCGTGGAGCCCGGCTCGTACGGCTCGACGAGGGCCGTGGCGCCGCCAAACGCGGCCCCCGGACGACGCCCCGACATGCAAAGCACCTCGCCCGTCTGCGGCCGCAGCACCACGACGTCCCCACCGTCCGCGCGAAGCCGCGCAATCGCGTCGCCAAGGGCCTTGTCGCAGATGTTCTGCAGCACCGAGTTGACGGTGAGGCGCACGGTGTGCCCGCGACGCATCGTGGCCTCGAGCATGTCCGGCGACTCGAAGAAGTGCCCGCCCTTCCCCTTCACCACGCGGCTCCGGTCGGCTTCCCCCTGCAGCAGCGAGTCGAACATCGCTTCCACGCCACCACGTCCACGTCCGTCTGCGCCGACGAGGCCCACGATCTGGCGAACACCAGGTGACGGCAGGAACTCGCGATCGGCCACGCGCGTCGCCTTCACGCCGTAGTGCTGCACGACCGGCGCCACCTTCGCCGGCAGGTACTTGCCGCGCAGCTCGATGTCGTTGGTGCCCGGAGCGACGGCACGTCGCACTTCGCTTTCCGGGATCCCCGCGGCGCGCATTGCCTTCCCCAGGGCCCGCAGGTCCCGGCGCTGCCGCTTGGCCACGGAGAGCCGCACCAGTTCGCGGCTGAAGGCCATCGGCACGCCATTCACATCCTCGATGTCACCGCGCGGCGCAGGCTGCGCCACCTCGGTCACCTGGTGGCGGCGGGCCATCTGCGTCCACTGGTCGTGCTGGAACAGCTGCACACGCGCCGACTGCACGATGAGCGCGACCACGAAGGCCATCAACACACCATGCACGAGACGAATGCGCCCCGGCAGCGGCGGAACGGTCGGGGTGAGGTCACCGATCACGTCGCACCTCGCGTGGCAGGCGAATCAACTGGCCATCCGATGGACGCCGCATGCCGAGGCGTTGGCTCACCACCGGCTCCAACTGCGCCAGGCTGGTGGCCGCACCAATCTCGGATACCAACCGGGCGCGCTCGGCGACGAGGCTCGCCCGCTTGCGATTGAGGTCGAGCAACTCCCGCGCGTTCCCGGCGCCGATGGTGCGTCGCGTGATCACCGCACTCGCGACGACGACGAAGCCCACGAGGATGAGGGCAACACGCAGGCGGCCACGAGGGCCGCGGCTTACGCGGCGCGCTGCCATGCCCGGAGTCGCGCGCTGCGCGCCCGTGGGTTCGCAGCGACCTCCGTCTCGGTCGCCGTGATGGCTTTTCGCATGGCCAGCTGGCCGAGCGCTACCCCACCGCACGTGCAGATCGGCTGGCGCGGCGGGCAGGTGCAGGCACGACTCCACTCGGCGAAGGCACGCTTCACGAGTCGATCCTCACCGGAGTGATAGGTGATGATCACGAGTCGGCCACCGGGAGTGAGTCGATCACGCAGGTGCGGCAGCGCGCGCTCGAGGCCATCGAGTTCGTTGTTGATGGCGATGCGGATCCCCTGGAAGATGCGCGCAAAGTCCGCGGGCCCTGCCCCGGCACCGAGCACGGCGCGAATGGCCCCGACGAGGTCGTCGCTCACGGCGAATGGCGCGTTCTCCCGGCGACGGACGATCTCGCGGGCCAGCCGACGCGCACGGGGTTCATCGGCGAACCGACGCAGCGCATCCTCGATGGTCCGTTCGTCAGCCGTGTTCAGGAAGTCCGCCGCCGTCTCCTCGGCGTCGTGTCCCATCCGCATGTCGAGCGGTGCGCCGCGACGGAAGGTGAATCCACGGTCTTCGGCGTCGAGCTGGTGGGACGACACCCCGAGGTCGAGCAGGATGCCGTCGAAGCGAACACCATCGAGGGCTGCGATGTCGTCGAGGTCGGCGTAGTTGCCGAGGTGCGCATCGAGTGCCGGGCCGAGCCGCGCGGTGGCTGAGGCGAGGGCCTCGGGATCGCGATCGATCGCCGTGACCCGGACTCCGTGCGCGAGGAGGGCGGCCGTGTGCCCTCCTCCGCCCAGCGTGCCATCCAGGACGTGCGGTGCGTTGCCCAACAGTTCCAGGACCTCTCGCGCGAGGACCGGCGCATGGTAGGTCGTGTCCCAGTTCATGCTCGCCGGTGTCGGTTCGCGGGCATGATAAGGCTTGTTAGGCGAACGCGTCAAGCGTTTGTGGCAACAGGAGTTATGCACATCAAGGGCCTTGCCTGCACGCGCGCATGAGGCCGAAAAGACGACGAGCCCGCCGGTCGTCGGCGGGCTCGTCTGATGGCAACCTCGGCAGTCGATCGAGGCCTTACTTGCAGTAGGCCTTGATCATCTGGTCGGGGTACGTGTTCATCTGCTGCAGCTGCGGGAGCACCTGCGCGAGCTGCGTGCCGAACTGACGCCCGCCCTTGGGCAGGTTGATCTCGGCGTCGGTGAGGTAGTTCTTGGCTTCCTTGGAGCCGTCGCAGCTCTTGGCGGTGTTGGCTTCCTGGAGGATGGCCGCACCGATCTGGAACTGGAGGAGGCCCGTGAGGAAGTAGATCGCCTCGCTGGGCTGGACCGACTCGGCCATCTTGAGGACCTCGATGGCGCGCAGCCCCGTCTCCTTGTTCTTGTCGCCTTCGTACTGCTTGCGGAGCTTGTCGCCGATGGCCGTGGCGATACCCGCGACCGCGGCCTTGTCGTCACCGGCGGCCTGCGCGGCCTTCACCGACTCGAGCGCCTTGTCGATCTCACCCTGCTCATTGTAGATGCGGGCGATCTGGAGGTTGAGCGCCGGGGTCTTCGGGTTGAGCGCGAGCAGCTTCTGGTACGCATTGAGCGCGACCGGCATCTGGCCCGTCTGGCGAGCGAACTGGGCGATGAGCTGCCAGAACGTCTCGTTGTTCGGGTACTTGGCCGCACCACGCGACGCCGCCTCGAGCGCCTTGGCCGTGTCGTTCGCGGCCTGGTAGGCACCGATCTGGCGCTGGAAGAAGCCCGTGTCCGCCGCGGCGGTGTCGGTCTTGATCATCTCTTCGCCGATCGCGGCCGCTTGCGCGTAATCCTTGATGGCGATGTAGACGCGGTACTGGAGGCGGATGAGGTTCGGGTCACCCGGGTTCTGCTTGACGGCCTCGTCGATGATCGGCTTGGCGACGGCAAACTGTCCCGTGCGGGCGATCGCCTCGACGGTGATCTCGATGAGCCGGACGTTGGTCGGGTCGGCGGCCAGGAGCTTGGTCAGCGTCCCGATGTACTTCTCGTCGAGCTTCTTCTCGTCGTACGCCGACGAGAGGAGCAGGAGGGCGCGGCGATTGTCCGGGTGGAGCTTCACGATCTCTTCACCGATGGTGATGATCGAGTCGGCGCCCCACTTCTGCGAATTGGCGAGCTCCAGGCGGCACACCCGGGCCATGACCGAGTTCGGATAATCCTTGAGCCCCTTGGCGGCGTCCGCGAGGGCGCCCGGGTACTGGTTCTGGCGCCACTTGAGGACGCAGTTCTTGACCTCGTCGATCGGCTTGCGGGCCGCGTCGATGGCGGTCGAGACCCCCTTGGCCACGTCGCCAAGCTTCGGGCCGGAGACCTTGGGCAGCGGCTGCACCATGCCGTCGCCACGCACGAGCTGGTAGTAGCCCTCGAACTCGTAGCCGGCGTCGGTCTTGTTGATCGTGCCCTCGACGTACTCCTCGGCGCGAATCAGGTTCGCGAGCTGCTTGGAGTCGTTCGGGTTGAGCGGCTCGGTCTTGGAGTAACCCGACTGCTCGAGCGCGTTGTCGATGTCGCTCTTGACGATGATCCAGAGCGTCCGACCCATGAAGTCTCCACCCATGCGCTCGCGGAGCTGGTCCGCGAACTGCCATCCCATGTTCCGCTCATTGCTGCGGAACACTGGCACCATGAACCGCGGGCCCGGCGTCTGGCCGCGCTGGAGCTGCTGTTGCTGGGCGGGAAGAACGTTCGCCGCGCCAAGCAGGACCAGTCCTGCCAGGACCCTCGACGACGTTGCCGCAAGCTGCCGTGCCTTCACGTTCAGACCTCCGAAGGGTTGGGTATCGTACACCGGGCATTCCCGGTGGGGTCCAGCGATCAAGCCAAGGTGGGCGAAGAGGGACTCGAACCCCCGACTTCCTGCGTGTAAGGCAGGCGCTCTAACCAACTGAGCTATTCGCCCTCGCAGACAGTCCGGGTACAGCTAAACGCACACAACTCCCCGCCCTACCGCACCGCACCAATGAGAATCACTTCAGGATGGCCAACGGCACCAACACGCAGTACCCGATGACCAGAAGGATTGGAGCAATCGTCTGGCCTCCACGCCACAAATCCGCGAACCCGAGGACAATCGCCGCGGCGGCGAGCCCCCAATACAAAAGCGGCCGCGAACGCGGCACGTCTGACTGAGCCATGGGGGGGAACGATACGGCCCGTTTCCGCGACGTGTCAAGCACCGCCCCCACGTGCAAGCCCTGATGTCACATTAAGTTACGATGAATGCGTCTCGTCCCCCGGAGGAGCGCTCACCGAGGCCAGCAGCGCCTCGATCACGGCCTCTCGCTCCCGGCGGGCCGCCTCCGCCTCCGCCGCTACGAGCGCAGCCATTCGCGCGCGATCGCGCCGTCGGCGAAACACCCACAGCGGACCGATGATCAGGAGCAGGACGGTCACCCCCACCGTGAGATCCGCGAACAGCGCGACCGCCCCGTAACGTCGCCGCGTGTTCTTCGCCCACAGGGTCTCGAACGATCCCGTAGTGAGTCCGTGCGCCGACCGCAGGGCCCGATCGAAGGAACCCAACTCCTTCCACCGCGCCATGAACAGCGTCAGGCCCCGGGCCGGGTCCAGCGCCGCCAGCTCAGCCACCGCGCGAAATGAGAGCGCGTAACTCGCGTCGGCAGACCTGCTTCCGAGTTGAAAGCCGGAGTCGAGTGCGGCCAGGCTCCGGTTGCGACCCAGCGCCAGGCCGAGGTTCGCCGCGATGACGTCCTCACGGTCCCACTCACCGGCCGCGTACGACGCGTACCCCTCGTCGAACCAGCGTGGGGCAGCGGCGCCGAGGAACTCGAAGAGGGCCAGGTGGGCCAGTTCGTGCCGCAGTACCCTGACGGGATCTCCGGCCGAGGACGGGGCCCCCGCCCCCTGCATCACGATCCGTCGTTCACCCGGAAAGGCGAAGGCCGCGCCCCACTCCGGGGCACGCGGACCAACCATGGCTTCGAAGGTCGCCTTGTCCGGCGCGATGACCACCAGCACCGAGTCACGCGGCCGCGGGAGCCCCGGGAAGGTGTCGTTGGCGGCGGCTCGGGTGAGCAGCGTGCGGGCGAGGACGGAGTCCGACGGCCACGCGTCCACATGGAAGCGTCCCTGCGAGAACCGCGTTGGGGTGACCTGGCCGCGAACGGTCGTGGCCAGGAGCACGCAGGCTACCGCGGCGGCTCGCCCCCAGCGTCGACACGCGACAAGACTTCGGCGCAACGCTTGGCCCATGGATTGAACTTGTTCGTTGCCGCGCCGTCGCGCCACGCGGCCCGCGCACCTTCCCGGTCCCCGCCATACCACAAGGCGCGGCCCAGCTCGTGCCAGGCCTCGACCAGGTTGGGGCCGAGCTTGAGGCTCTTCCGGAAGAACCCGACCGCGTCCTCGTACATCTCCCGCTCGAGATAGAGCAGACCGAGGTAGTAGTGCGCGTACAAGGTGGCCTTCTTGTCGTTGTCCAGGCGGATCGCCTTGGACAGGTGCTCGATGGCCTCGCCAAAGATGCGCTTCTTGAGGCAGATGTAGCCGACGTTGATGCGCGCCAGCGAGTTGCCCGGCTCCTTGAGCAGCACCCGCTGGAAGTGGAGCAAGGCCTCGTCGTACTGCTCGCGCAGCATGAGGGTCCACCCCATGAGCGAGAGCGCCTGCGGATCGTTTGGCGCGAGCTCCAGCGCGCGCGCGAGCGATGCCTCCGCCCCCGCATGGTCCCCCAGCGAGATGAGGCTCCAGCCTTTCTCGATGTAGGTCGACGCGTTGAGGTGGTCCTCACGGCTCGGGGTGGGCATCGGCGCGGAGGCGACAGGCGAGCTTCCCTCCCCGGCATCCTCCAGCCGTTTCCACACCTGGACGAGTTCCTTCACCTGGCCCTTGATCGCCTCGAGCGTGTGCACGTCGCGATCGATCGCCCGGTAGAGGGCGATGATGTCGGCCTTGAGGGCATCACGACGCGCGATGGCGTCGGGCATCTGCAGCGCCTGCTCCAGCGCCTGGTACTCCTCGAGCCGGGCTTCGGCCGCCACCACACGTGTGGTCATGCGACCCCCGAGGCTGCCGGACGCGTGGCGGCGAGCAGCGCCCCCACCTCGACGAGCAGCACGACGTCGCCCGCACGGCGCAGCGTCCCGAGGAAGACCACCGGTCCATCGCCCTTCACCATCGCGGACGGCGCAGGCTCGACATCGGTTGACTCCACACTCCGCACCTCGAGCACCTGGTCGACGACGAAGCCCATGACGCCACCGGCCTCGCTCACCAGGAGCACGCGGCCGTTCGCCGATGCGACCTCACCGCCAAAGCGATCGCGAAGGTCGACCACGGGAACGAGGCGACCCTCCACGTCGATCACGCCGGAGAAGTCGTTCGACGCCATCGGGATCGTGCGCGGCGCCACGTAGCGGATGACCCGCTCGATGGCCATCACGTCGATCGCGTAGTATTGCGCGGCGACCCGGAAGATGACCACCCGGCCCGGGACGTGCGCGAGCATCAACGCGTTCCCCGCACCGCAGCCGCGGCGGCGGCCACGACGGCGCGTGCGTCGAGGACCGAGGTGAGCGCCACCCCATCCCAATGCACGGCGAGCAGGAACTCGTCGGCTTCGTACGGCGGGTTGCGCAGCTCGAGCAGCTCGATCTCGGCGACGTCGTCGACGTCATCCACGAGCAGGCCCAGGCGATCGGCGCCGCGTCGCATGACCAGGACCGTGCGCGGGTGCCCGCCTTCCACCCCGAGGAGCGGCCCCGCCGCGACCACGGCCATCACCTGGCCCGCATAACGAGCGGCCCCGGCGACCGATGGTGAACTCCCGGGGATCGGCTGGATCTCCGGCGCCTCGAGCACCTCTTCGACGGCCCGGACGTCCACCGCGAAGCGTTCGTCCCCGACCACGAAGACAAACAGCTCACCGCGGCCGCTCCGGGCACGCACGCGGTCGCGAAAGCGGACGAAGTGGGTCTCGTTAGGTGTGGCGGGAACCTGAACCGGGGTCAGCATGCAGCGCAGTGTGGCAGTGTATCCAAGGACCGATCTTCACACCCCGGGGTCACGCGCGGCGTGACGATCCAGGTGATACAGCGCACACGGTCGAAATGGCCGCCGCCATCTGTTCCAATGGACCGCTCCAATCTGCCCCCGCGGCATCCAGTGTGGCCTGCGGCATCCCGCCGATCGCCGCCGATTCGGGTGACTGCACGATCACGCGCCCCCCGGCCTCGCGCACGAGGCGGGAGCCGGCCGCCCCATCGCGCCCCATCCCGGTAAGGATGACAACGTCGACGTGCGCGCCGAACGCCTCCACGGCGGTGACCAGCAGCGGATCGGCCGATGGACGAATGCTCCCCCCCTGACCGTGCGCCTGGTGGAGCTGCGCCCCGGCGCCGTCGCGCACCACCACCCACTGCACCCCGCCGGCGAGCACGGTCCAGGTACCGGCGCGCAACGCACACCCGTGGGACGATTCGCGTACCACGCCACGGGCGACCTCGTCGAGACGGCGTGCGAGGCTGTTGGTGAACCCCGCGGGCATGTGCTGGACGATGATTCCGGCGGTCCCCGCGGGCAGGACGAGGTCCGCACACAACTCCGCGAGGGCTTTCGGGCCACCAGTGGAGCACGCCACCACGAGCAGTCGCGTCGCCGGAGCGTCTGGTGCGGGCGCGGGGACGGAACGCATGCTGCCACTGGCCCGCCATGGCCGGGGCGGCACAACCCGCGGCCGCGCGATGCGCCCCCCGGTGGCCGCGCGCAGCGCCTGCAACACGCGCACCCGCAACGTGTCCACGTCCAGCGCCGAGCCTACCGACGGCTTGCGGACGAAGTCCACCGCCCCGAGCTCGAGCGCCTGCACGACGAGGTCCTCGCCGCGGCGCGTCGTCCCGCCGCTCACGATCACCACCGGACGTGGGGATTCACTCATGAGGTAACCCAGGGTATCCAGGCCACTCAATCCCGGCATCTCGATGTCGAGCGTCACCACGGCCGGGTCGAGTGCGAGGCACGCCGTGATGGCATCGGCCCCGCTCGCCGCCTCGCCCAGCACCCGGAACTCCCCGCTCCCCGTCACGATGTCCGCGACGAGGCGACGGAGGAGCGCGTTGTCGTCGACGATGAGGACGCCGGGGCGTTCAGAGGACACGACGGCCCAGGCGAAGGGAGATGACCTCCACGACGCCGGTGGCGACATGGAAGTAGACGCTGCGGCCATGTTCCCCGCCCACGTCCTCGCCTACCACGGGGATGCCGGCGGTCGCCAAGGCGTTGCGCACCGCCTCGGCGTTGCGTTCCCCCATGTTCACCCCACCGGGCGCCAACGCCGCAAACATGGCCGCACCGCCCGCGATCCGTGCGACCAGGCCGCGCCCGGCGCCGGCCTCCTGCATCAGCTCGATGAGGTGCGGGATCGCGCTGTTGGCACACTTGCCCGGGCGCCCCGTGTCACGCGTCAACGTGGTGTCGGGGAGCAGGACGTGGGCCATCCCCGCGATGCCGCGCACCGGGTCGTGCACCATGACCGCGACGCAACTCCCCAGTCCAACGGCGGACAGCACCTCGTCCCCGCAGGCCACGGCCACGCCGGCCACTGGCACGTGCAGTTCGAGTGCCGCCGGCATCGGCTCAGCCCCGGCCGGCTGCAGCGCCCGCGAGACCGCCGGACCGTTGTTCCTCGAGGGCGCGCGCCCGCTGCCAGCAGCGAGCGGCGTCATCGCGTTCCCCACGCGCCGAGCGCAGGGTGCCTAACTGGTGCCAGGTGGCGGGGCCCAGGTCAGGATCCAGGCGCACCGCACGCGCGAGGCACTCGAGCGCCTCCGCATCATTGCCGGCGGCGTGGTGCAGGTCGCCGGCATTGCGATGCAGCTGCGGCAGTGACGGGCCATCCACCAGGGCGCGCTCGATCACCGCGAGCGCGTCGCGCGGGCGCCCGGCCCGCTCCAGCATCACGGCCAGGTTGTTGGCGAGTGGTGCCGCCGTGGGCCACGCGGCCACCCCCTGCGAGGCAATCTCGATCGCCTCCTCCAGGTCACCGAGCCGGGCCGACGCCAGCGACGCGAGGTGATACCAGGTGACGGGCAACGTGCGCACGCGTGCATCGCGCACACCCAGCAGGAGCATCCGCGCTTCGGAGACCTCGTCGTTGCGAATCAGCAGCCCGGCCAGTTGCAGCACCACGCCCACGTGCCGCGGGGCCAGCGCATGGGCCGCGCGCGCCGCTTCGCGCGCCTCGTGCGGACGACCGAGGCTGTCGAGCGCGAGTGAGAGGTTCGCCTGGGCCGTGGCGCGTCGCGTGCCGCGCGACACGAGGGCGCGGAACTGCCCCACGGCTTCCGCATACCGGCCATCGCGCATCGCGCACAACGCGAGGTGGAACTCGCTCACGTCGTCCTCGGGACGCAACTCCACGACGCGGCGGAACTCGCGGCTCGCCTCGTCGTACATCCCGCTCTTGTAGAACGCGACGCCCAGGTTGCGATGTTCGGCCACGCGCGCATCGACGCTCACCTGCTCGGTTGCCTGCCGCTTGCCGACGCGGTGAATGAAGCCGGCCGTCGCCAGGCCAAACAACGCCTTGCCGACCTCGAACTCCTCGAGCCCCGACGCATCGACGAGCGCCTGCACGTCGCGGATCCCGTCCAGCAGCGGGACGAGGGCCTCCTGCTCCGCGGTCAGCTCCACCGCGCTGGACGCGAGGTGCGCACGATCGAGCGAGAACACCGAGTCGAAGCCCGGGACCTTCTTCTCGATCTGGCTCCACTCGTCCACGCGACGCGCGCCCTCGAGCAGCAACGACTCGGGATTGATCGAGACGACGAAGTCCTGCTCGTCCGGCTGGACATCGGG
>JAEUJK010000301.1 GCA_016794735.1 Gemmatimonadota bacterium
CCACGCCGTGAAGGTCTCGATCGTGGGTGAGGAATTCACGATCCGGAGCGACGAGACCCCCGAGCACACGCGTGCGGTGGCCGAGCACGTGGACCGGGCGATCAAGCAGGTGCTCAACACGAGCCCGGTGATCGAGATGCAAAAGGCGGCGATCCTCGCCGCGCTCCAGATCACGGACCAGTTGCTCAAGTCGCGCGCCGCCCGCCAGGACGTGGAAGACGAGATAGACGCCCTGTCGAACGAAGTGCGCCGTTGGCTGCCGCCCGCGAAGCGTGGGGAAAGCGGGGACTACCCCGCCGTGACCTGACGAGCGGGGGGCGGGGAGCCGGTCGCCTTGCCCCTCCGGCCGCCGATCCCTAGCTTGCTGTGACCACGCAGACCTAGCTCGTAGGTCGCGGAACTGCCACGACTTAGCGCCCTCCACCTCGCGCCCCACGTCGGCGCCAGCCGAAGGCCCGGAGTCTCCTCAGGTCCGCACCTGAACGCTCGGTTCGCGTCATTCCTGAACCTCGCGGTTGCGGCCGCGGTGGAGCATAGATCATGAACCAAACGCTACTCGCTGCGTTAGGCGCGCTCGTTGTTGTCGCCTCCGTGGCGTTTTTTGTTATCGGGCGGTCGGCTGGCCGCCGCGCGGCCATCGCGGAACAGGCGCGGGCCAAGGCCACGGCAGAAGAGACCGGCAAGCGCATCATTGGAGAGGCCGAGCGTGAGGCGGACTCCCTGCGCAAGAACGCGGTCCTGTCCGGCAAGGAAGAGCTGATGAAGGCCCGCGAGGCCTGGGAATCCGAGGCTCGGCACCGCCGGGAAGAGGTCGAGCGGGAAGAGCGCCGGGTCCAGGATCGCGAGAACCAGCTCGACAAGAAGTTCGACCTCCTCGACCAGCGCGAGCGGGACCTCGGGCGTCGCGCGAGCGACCTCGGCCGCAAGGAGAAAGGCGTCGGCGACCGCGAAGCCGAGCTGGAGCGGCTGGTCGCGGACGAGCGCCGGCGGCTGGAGAGCCTGGCCGGGATGTCGGCCACGGAGGCCAAGAGCGAGTTGATCGCGCGCCTCGAGCGCGAGGCCGAGGCCGATGCGGCCAACCGGATCCGGGAGATCCGCGAGAGTGCCAAGCGCAACGCGGAACGCGAAGCCAAGAAGATCGTGGCGCTGGCCGTCCAGCGCATCGCATCGGAGCACACCTCGGAGATCTCGGTCTCCTCGGTCTCCCTGCCGAACGATGAGATGAAGGGGCGGATCATCGGGCGCGAAGGGCGGAATATCCGCGCGTTCGAGCTGGCCACCGGGGTCGACGTGGTCATCGACGACACCCCGGACACGGTGGTCGTGTCGTGCTTCGACCCCATCCGCCGCGAAGTGGCGCGCCTGGCCCTGGAAAAGCTGGTGGCCGACGGACGCATCCACCCGGGCCGCATCGAGGAAGTGGTCGCGAAGTCGCGCCGCGAGGTCGACGCGCAGATCGTCGAGCTGGGTGAGCGCGCCGCCTATGAAACCGGGATCCACGGCCTGCACCCCGAGCTGATCAAGCTCATCGGGCGCATGAAGTGGCGGACCTCGTACGGGCAGAACATCCTCGACCACTCGAAGGAAGTCGCCCATCTGGCGGGCATCATGGCGGCCGAGCTTGGCCTGGATGTCACGATGGCCAAGCGCGGGGCGCTGCTGCACGACGTCGGGAAGGTCCTCACGCACGAACACGAGGGAACGCACGTGCAGCTCGGCGTCGAGGTGGCGACGAAGTACGGCGAACACCCGCTCGTGGTGAACTGCATTGCCGCGCACCACGACGACGTGCCGCACGAGAGCGAGGTGTCGGTGCTCGTGCAGGCGGCGGATGCGATCAGCGGGTCGCGCCCGGGGGCGCGCCGCGAGGCCTTCGAGACCTACGTCAAGCGACTCGAGGGACTGGAGAAGATCGCGTCGAGTTATCGCGGGGTCGATCGCGTCTTCGCGATCCAGGCCGGCCGCGAAGTGCGCGTGGTGGTGACGCCGGAAAGCGTTGATGACACGCGCATGGCCGCGATGGCCGAGGAAATCGCACGGCGCATCGAGTCGGAGCTGCAGTATCCGGGACAGATCAAGGTGGTTCTCATCCGCGAAACGAGGGCAGTCGATGTCGCACGGTGAAGCAGGTCAGGGCGCTACCCGCATCGACGGTGTAGCGGTGGCGAAGGCAGTCCGCGACGATGTGCAGCGTGAGGTTGAGGAGCTCAAGGCGAAGGGGATCGTGCCTGGGCTCACCGTCGTGCTGGTCGGCGAGGACCCCGCGAGCACGGTCTACGTGCGGTCCAAGGAGAAGACGAGCAAGGAGCTCGGCATGAAGGGCGAGACGATTCGCCTGCCCGCCGAGACGCCGCAGGCGGAGCTCGAGGCCCTCATCGATCGACTCAATGCGGACCCGACCGTGCACGGCATCCTCGTGCAGAGCCCGTTGCCGAAGCACATGGACGAAAACACCATCGTGCGGCGCATCGACCCGGCCAAGGACGTCGACGGCTTTCACCCGGTGAACGTGGGCAAGCTGCTCATCGGCGAGAAGGACGGCTTTGCGCCATGCACCCCGGCCGGCGTGCAGGAGCTGCTCGTGCGTTACGGCGTCGACACCACCGGCAAGGAAGCGGTTGTCGTGGGCCGCAGCAACATCGTCGGGAAGCCGATGGCCGCGTTGCTCATCCAGCAGGGTGTGGGCGCGAACTGCACGGTGACGATCTGCCATTCGCGCACGAAGGACCTCGCCGCGCACACGCGTCGCGCGGACATCGTGATTGCCGCGATCGGGAAGCCGGAAGTCATCACCGGTGACATGATCCGGCCGGGCGCCGTGGTGATCGACGTCGGGATCAACCGCGTCCAGGATGCGTCGCAGCCCAAGGGCTATCGCATCGTGGGCGACGTGCACTACGAGAGCGCGAGTGCCGTGGCCGGGATGATCACGCCGGTCCCTGGCGGGGTCGGCCCGATGACGATCGCGATGTTGCTCAAGAACACGGTCCGCGCGGCTCGTCAGGCGGGTCGGTGAGCGAGGGCGGGCGCCCGGCACGTCGCACGAACCGGGCGGCCCCCAGTGGCCCCGGGGCGGTGATTCCTGGGGACACGGCCGAGACGGCATTCCCGGTCGATGACCTGGCCCGGCTCGTCCGCACGATGGTGCAGGGGAGTTTCCCCCCGATGTGGGTGGCCGGTGAGGTCTCCCAGTTCTCGCGCCACCGCAACGGGCACTGGTACTTCACGCTGAAGGGGCGCGACGCGTCATTGCGCTGCGTCCTGTGGGCCTCGAACACCTGGCGCGTCCCGACGCCCCCTGAAGAAGGAATGCAGGTCGCTGCGTTCGGCCAGTTCGATGTCTTCATCGGGCGCACGGACCTGCAGTTCATCGTGCGAAACATCGAGGCCGCCGGCGATGGGTTGTGGCGCAAGGCGTTCGAGGAGGTGAAGGGGCGACTGGCGGCCGACGGCTTGCTCGACGATGCGCGACGTCGCCCCCTCCCGTTCTTCCCGCGTCGCGTCGCGGTGGTCACCAGCCCCGATGGTGCCGCGTTGCACGACGTCGTCTCCGTGGCGCGTCGGCGCAATCCGCTGGTGGAGCTGGTCCTCGTGCCGGCGGTGGTGCAGGGTGAGGATGCCCCGCGTTCGCTCCGCCTCGCACTCGACCGGTGTTATCGCTGGGGGCAGGCCGACGTGATCATCATCGGGCGTGGCGGTGGCTCGCGCGAGGACCTGTGGGGGTTCAACGACGAAAAGCTGGCGCGCAAGGTGGCGGAGAGCCCGGTGCCGATCGTCTCCGCGGTCGGGCATGAGGTGGACGTCACGATCTGCGACCTGGTCGCGGACTTTCGCGCGCCTACCCCGTCGGCGGCTGCCGAGCGCGTGGTGCCGCTGCTCTCTGACTTGCAGCGCGAAACGCGTCGCCTTGCACGGCGCCTCGCCGACGCGGCCAGTTGGCGTGTGGAGGAAAAGCGCCGCCGCCTCGAGGTCATCGCGCGTCGTGCGAGCACGGCGTCGCTGGGGCTGGTCACCCGTCATCGCGGCCACCTGGCCGGACTCTCCGGCCGGTTGAATGCATTGAGCCCGCTCGGGACCCTCGAGCGTGGGTATGCGGTGGTGACGCAGGCGTCGGGCAGCCTCGTCCGCAGCGTGAACCAGGTGCAGCCGGGAGACGTAGTGTCGGTGCGGGTGAGCGACGGCGCGTTCACGTCGCGGGTCGAGCCGGGGCCGACTGTCGAGCCCCGCACCCCGTAGGAGGAAGGAATGGAACCACGATTCGAAGATGCCGTGCAGCGCCTCGAGGCGATCGTCGAGGAGCTGGAGCAGCCCAGTATCACGCTCGATCGCTCACTCGCGCTGTTCGCCGAGGGGATCACCCACCTTCGCTCGGCCACCGAAGCGCTGGGACGCGCGGAGGAAAGCGTGAAGATGCTGGTCGCACGCGCGGGCGGTGTACTCGAGGTGACGGAGCTCCCCGGTGGCTGACGCGGACGACCGCGCAGCGATCGATGCGGCGCTCGCCCGGTTGGCCAACGATGCACAGCATGCGATGGCCGGCGCGGTCGGCGAGGCCACGGCGTACGCGCTCGCTGGCGGGGGCAAGCGCGTGCGAGGGCTCCTGGTCTTCCATGCGTATCGCGCGTGCGGCGGCGCGGGGGACCCGAGCGGACTCGCGGCCGCGGTGGAGGCGATCCACGCGTATTCGCTCGTGCACGACGACCTGCCGTGCATGGACGACGACGACATGCGCCGCGGACGCCCAACGTTGCATCGCGTGTACGGAGTGCCGGTCGCGACCGTGGTCGGCCTGGCGATGATCCCGCTGGCGGCGCGAGCGGCATGGCGCGCGGCAATTGAGCTCGGGGCCGGGCGCGAGACGGCGGCGGAGGTGGTCCGCTGCCTGATGCACGCGTCCGGCGCCGAAGGCATGGTTGGTGGCCAGCTCATGGACCTCGAGGCGGAGGGGCGGGAAGCGTCCCTCTCCGAACTGGAGGCGATCCACGCCGGGAAGACCGGCTCGCTGATCGCAGCCTCGGTGCTGGTCGGCGGGATGGTTGCGGGGGCGACGGCGGCACAGCGCGCTGCGCTGGAGGCGTTCGGCAACCAGGTCGGACTCGCTTTCCAGATCGCCGACGACATCCTGGACGTCACCGCGACCACCGAGGCGCTGGGCAAGACGGCGGGTCGGGACCTGGACCTCGCCAAGAGCACGTACCCCTCGTTGCTGGGGCTCGAAGGCGCCCGGGCACGAGCGGCGTCCCTCGTGGATTCAGCATGTGCGGGGCTGCGGGGAGCCGGCATTCGCTCGGCGCCCCTGGAGGCACTCGCGGCCTTCGCCATCCATCGGCCATCCTAGCGCTTCCCCTTCTGTCAGACCGTCGGCAACTTGCATTGACTATGTCGTTCCTCGACCGGATTCACGACCCTTCGGACCTCAAGCGTTGCTCCCGTGAGGAGTTGCCCGCGGTGGCCGAGGAGGTGCGGCGGCGCATCATCGACGTCTGCTCGCGCACCGGCGGGCACATCGGCGCTGGACTGGGTGTCGTCGAGCTCACCGTCGCCCTGCATTACGTCTTTGATACGCCCACCGACCAGGTCGTGTGGGACGTCGGGCACCAGGGCTATCCGCACAAGGTGCTCACCGGGCGGAACGCCCAGCTCGAGACGTTGCGCCAGGAAGGCGGTGTGTCAGGGTTCCTCAAGCGCACCGAGAGCCCGTATGACGCCTTCGGGGCGGGCCACGCTGCCACGTCGATCAGTGCCGCGCTCGGTATAGCCGCGGGCCGCGACGTGATGGGCGACCAGTACAAGGTCGTCGCCATCATCGGCGACGGGTCGCTCACGAGCGGACTGGCCTACGAGGCGCTCAACAACGCCGGGCACTCGGACCGGGACATCATCGTCATCCTGAACGACAACGAGATGTCGATCGCCCCGAATGTGGGTGCGATGTCCAAGTACCTCACCCAGGTGCAGCGGAACCCGATCTACAACCGCATTCGCTCGAAGATCGGGGAGTTGATCGAGAAGAACCACGCCATCGAGACCCTGGTGCGGAAGTGGGAGGAGAGCGTCAAGTCGTTCCTCACCCCCGGGGTCTTGTTCGAGGAACTGGGCTTCCGGTACTTCGGGCCGATCGACGGCCACGACATGGGCCAGCTGGTGGAAACGTTAGGCGCCGTGCGGGCGATGACCGGGCCGCGGCTGGTACACGTCGTCACGCAGAAGGGGCGCGGATTCCCGGCCGGCGAACACGGCGAGAAGTGGCATGCACTCCCCCCGGGGCACGACCCGGCGACGGGGAAGGTGCTCAAGGCATCCACGGCGAACCCCGCCTACACCGCGGTGTTCGGGCGTGGGCTGTCCGAGCTGATGGATGAGGACCCGCGGGTCGTCACGATCACGGCGGCGATGCCGAGTGGAACCGGGACCGGGGTGGTCGCCAAGAACCACCCCGCGCGATTCTTCGACGTCGGGATCGCCGAGGGACATGCGGTGACCTTTGCGGCGGGCATGGCCACACGCGGGGTGCGTCCGGTGGCGGCGATCTACTCCACGTTCCTGCAGCGCGCCTACGACAACATCGTCCATGACGTGGCCATCCAGAACCTGCCGGTGACGTTCTGCATGGATCGCGCGGGACTGGTCGGCGAGGACGGCGAGACGCACATGGGGCTGTACGACATCGCCTACATGCTCGCCGTGCCTAACGTCGTGGTCTCGGCGCCGAAGGATGGGACCGAGATGCTCGCCCTGCTCAAGACCGGCGTGCGCCACGACGGCCCCTTTGCGCTGCGTTACCCGCGCGACGCCGCGCCCGACGTGGTGGGCCTGATGCGGGAGATCGCGCCCCTCGCCATCGGGAGCTGGGAGGTCCTGCAGAAGGGACGTGAGGTCGCCATCCTCGCCGTCGGGACGATGGTGCAGCCGTCGCTGCAGGCGGCCGCCACGCTGGCCAACGAGGGATTGCACGTCACCGTCGTGAATGCGCGCTTCCTCAAGCCGTACGACGAGGCGATGCTGCAGGTCCTGATGGCCGAACACCAGGTCCTCCTGGTCGTCGAGGAGGGCACGGTCATCAACGGCTTCGGCGCCTTCATGGCGTCGGTGGTCGAACGGCTCGATCCCTCGGTGCGCGTGATTGCCCACGGGGTCCCCGATCGCATCATCTACGCGGCGTCACGCGCGCGGCAACTTGCGGCATGCGGGCTCGATGCCGCGGGAATCGCCGAGCGGGTGCGCGCCGTGCATGGCAGCGAGGCGATCGCCGGATGAAGCTGCTCGGCGTCGTCGGGAATCGCGGGTACCCGGAGCTGGCGTCCTTCCTGGACCGCCTGTTGCGCGTCGCGCCGTCGGCCGACGTCACCCTGGCCTTCGAGCCGGACCTGCACGAACTGGTGCCGCAGGCGACGCGGATGGACGATCCCTCGATTGTCGACGGGCTCGTCACGTTAGGCGGCGACGGGACCTTCCTGCGTGGCGCCCGCGTGCTCGCCGGTCGCACCGCACCGGTCCTGGGGGTCAACCTCGGTCGGCTGGGATTCCTCACGGCATGCGGTGGCGACGAGGCAGAGGTGGCCATCCGCCGCTTTGCGGCGGGGGACTACGTCGCCGAGTCCCGGATGATGCTCGAGGCCCAGCTCTCGCGGAGCGGCGTGGACCTCGAGAGCTGGTACGCGCTGAACGACGTGGTGCTCCACCAGGGTGGCAAGGCACGGGTGATCCGCCTCGTGGTGGACGCGAACGGCGAGCGCATTGCGTCCTACGCGGCGGACGGCCTGATCCTCGCCACCCCGACCGGGTCGAGCGCCTACAGCTTGTCGTCAGGCGGTCCGATCGTTGCGCCGGACCTCGACTCGATCATCCTCACGCCGATCTCCGCCCACACGCTGACGGTCCGGCCGCTGCTCCTCGGGCCGGACACCACGGTGAGCCTGCGTGTCGCGGACGACGAGAGCGAGCAGCTCATCACGGTCGACGGACAGGAGAGCGCCGAGTTCGTGCACGGTGACGTGTTGTCGGTGCGCCGCGCCGATCGCCGCGTGTCGCTGGTGCGCTTCCCGGAGACCACGTTCTTCGCGCGCATGCGGCACAAGCTCGGGTGGGGCGGCGCCTGAGACGCAGCCATCCACGTGCTGACCGAACTCTCGATCCGCAACCTCGCCATCGTGGACAGCGTGTCCCTCACGCTGTCGCCGGGCTTCAATGTGCTCACGGGCGAGACCGGCGCGGGCAAGTCGATCATCGTCGAGGCACTCGGCTTGTTGTGCGGGGGGCGGGCGAGCGCTGACGACGTGCGCACCGGCTGCGATCGCCTCGTGGTGCAGGCGTCGTTTGACGGCCCGGCGGTCGAGGCCCTGGGCCCGGCACTCGCCGCGCAGGGGATCGAGCTCGAGGACGGGCGGATCGTGTTGCGGCGCGAGGTGACGGCGACCGGCCGCAGCCGGGCGTGGGTGAACGACGTGTCGGTGACCACGACGACCCTGGGGAGCGTGGGCACACAGCTGGTGAACATCCACGGCCAGCACGACGCCCGCGGCCTCCTCGATCCCGAGGTGCAGCGCGAGATCCTGGACCGGTTCGCGGAGGCGGCTGCCCTCCGCGAGCAGGTCGCGACCGCCTTCGATGCGGTCGTCGAGGTCCGTGCGGAGATCGACCGCCTGACGAGTCGTCGTGACGAGGCGGTGAAGCGCGCGGATTACCTGCGTCACGTCGTGGCCGAGATTGGCGAGGCGCGCCTGGTCCCCGGGGAGGACGCGCGACTGGATGAGGAAGCCCGCCGGCTCTCCCACGTGGAAGAACTGCGCCTGCACATCGGCCAGGCCATGGCCACGGTCAACGGCGACGAGGGGAGCGCGGTGGACTCGTTAGGAATGGCGCGGCGCGTCCTGGCCGCGGCCGCGCGACTCGACCCGTCGCTCGAGACCCTCGTGGGCCAGCTCGAGGCCGCGCTCGACCAGCTCAAGGAGGCGGCGCGCGACATGGCGCATTATGAAGCCGCCCTCGATGCCGATCCGGCACGCCTCGCGGAGGTCGAGCGTCGGCGTGACCTGGTGTATCGGCTGACGCGCAAGCACGGCGGGACCATCGAGCAGGTGCTCGACGTCCTCACCACCGCCCAACGGGAACTCGACCTGCTCGACACGGCCGCCACGGACCTCGGCGCCCTCACGCAACGGGCCGCTGCCGCCGAGCGCGTGCGCGCGGAGGCCACCGCCGCACTCACCGCCGCACGAACAGCGGCTGCCGGTCGTTTGGCCGAGCAGGTCAGTCGGGTCTTTCCGGCCCTGGGGCTCAACGATGGGCGCTTCGCCGTGAGCCTGGCCCCGCTCGAGGCGCCTGCCCGCCATGGCGCCGAGGAGGTGACGTTCGTGACCTCGCTGAACGT
>JAEUJK010000344.1 GCA_016794735.1 Gemmatimonadota bacterium
GGGGCCTCACCCACCTCGGGGACCGTGGGCGGCAATGGCGCGACGCGCGCACTGGCCGGCCACACCATCGCCGCGATCCCGCCCAGGGTGGCGACGGTGGCGACGCCCCAGAAGGTGAGGCGCAGGAGTCGAACGCGGCTCGCGGTCATGGGACCACCAGCCATGGGGCGCGAACCCCAAGCGTGAACTGCAGCAGGTTGCCCCGCAGCACCGGGTTCATCGTGATGGCGAGTTCGGTCGCTGCGAGCACCGGGCGGTGACCGTTGAGGCGCGCGAGCACGTCGGCCAGCCCGTAGATGTCGGTGGTCGCAGAGAGCGACGCCCGCACGCCCGGCGACGACGCCTCCGTGGAGTCCGCGTGCACCTCGAGGCGCGACACACTCACGCGACTGGTGCGTGCCAGCTCCTGCAGCGCGGATTGCAGCGCGGCGCCGGCCAGGTCTGGTGTGCGGCCACGCACGAGGAGCGCGCTCCCTGCGGCCTCCGGGAGTGTGCTGGCAGCCGGACCGGCCGCCACGAGACCCTCGAGTCGCGCCACGCGATCACGCGCCACGGCAATCGCCTCCTCGCGGGCGCTCCAGCGCCGGGCCACCGGCAGCACGCCATACGCGACCACGAGGGCGATCGCGGCCACGATCGCTCCCCACGTCACGGTGCGCCGCTCGCGCGCGCTAATCCGAGGTCGCGACATGGAAGGCAATCGAGAAGGACTCGCGCGTGGTGCGCCCGTCGCGAAAACGCGCGCTGGCCCCCAGCGAGCGCACCTGGTCGAACCGCGGATCGGCGTCGAGCAGGGGGACGAGGGCGGCGGCGGTCTTCGCCGTGCCCTCGACCTGCCACTCGCTCCCGCTCATGCGGATCGAGGTCACCACCACGTCGCGCGGCAGCAACGCACCGAGCGCCGCGAGCGTGCCTAACGGGTCAGGTCGCGCGCGCACCACCTCACGCGCCACGCCAGCCGCGCGCGCGGCGGCCACCTGTTCACTCATCGCGGCGAGCGCCGGGGCGGCCTCCGCCCCCAGCTGGGCGGCGCGGGCATCGAGCGCGGCGAGCGTGCGCTCGCGCGACCGGTCGATGGCGGCCACGAGAAACAGCACGGCCGCCGCCGCGCCTAACGCTGCGGTGGCCAAGGATTGCGCACGGCGCCGGTCGGCGGCGCGGCGCGCGGCCGGTGGCATGAGGGTGCCGAGCGAGGTGTCGTCCTCGCGAAGTACGGCGCCCCAGGCCGCCCGGCTCCGTCCAGGCAGCGGCCCGAGGGAAGGGAGCGCTGCGGCCGTGTGTCCGTCGCGGGTCCGGCGCACCGCCGTCACGCGACCCCCACGCACCTCCACGCTCCCGTCGTCGTCGAGCTGCCACGTGCCGTCCGGGCACCCACTCGCGGCCACCGCCACGGGGGATGCCTCGACCCGTGTCACCGGTGCCCATCCCTGCAGCGTGCGCACCACCCCGTCGAGCCACCCCTGGTCGCACGCCATGGCGATGTCGCTCCCCGTGGGCAGGAGGACGTGCATCGGCGAGTTTGTCCCCAGGTACCGCTCCGGGTCGAGGGCCACGATCTGCTCGCGCGCGGCATCGTCGGCCGGGGGCAGTGCCACCCGCGCGACGTCGAGGAAGTCGAGCCCGATCGAAAGCGCGATACGGTCGGGCGCGGGGTGCGCCGCACGCATCGCCTCGACGGCGCTCGCGAAGTCGCGGCCGTCCCACGCCTGCACGAACGTGGCCGCAGGCTGCAGGCGCCACGGCGTGGTCCATGTCCCGCGCAGTTCCCGGGCGGTGATCTCGAGTCCCAGGCGCCGCGTCATCGCTGTTGCTCCCGCCAGTGGGCGAGCACGAGCGACGTCCCGGAGATCGCGTACACGGCCTGGATCTCGTGCGTCAGCGGGGAGCCGGACTGCCAGCCGCGGGCGATCAGCACCAGACGCGAGGGTTCGTTGCGCACTTCCCCGAACGCCACGCGCAGCACTGTGTCCGATGCGGCCCGCTGGTTCACGGTCCCGTCACCATCCACCGTGAGGTACGGCGCGGCGCGTTCGAGTGCGGCCTGGTCCACGCCCGGGATGCGACGCAACGCCTCGAGGCTCCGGACCGGCGTGATGAATCGCAGGGAACCATCGGGCGCGGCCAGCCGAGTGTCACCGGCGGCCGGCGCGGCCTGCTCGATCGAGGCCCGGATGGCGTGCGCCGTCTCGGTCGCGCGCCCCACGTCGGTGAACATGGCCAGCAGGCTCGCCAGGCGGTCCACCGGTGCGGCATTCACGTCGAGTCGCGTGGTCGGGTCCGTGATCGCCACGGCGAACCGGCCCTGGCCTAACGACACCGAGTCCCGCGGGGTGCGGGCGAGGGCGTTGAGGTAGTCGGCCCGTGCGACGGAGTCGTCGGTCGCGGCGAGGCGCGCCTCGATCTCGGCCACTGTCGCCACCACCCCGCTCTCGGCCGCATAACGAGCCACGGCCCCGGCGCGCAGGTTGCCCGCCACGCCCGCGCTCGCCCGACTGGACGAGAGCACCCCCGCGCCGAGTCCGCCCAGGATCACCACGATCCAGAGCACCAGGACCAGCGCCACGCCACGGCGCCTCATGGGACCCGCTCCAGCCCGATGCGAACCACCTGCGTCAGCTGCCGGCCGCCCGCTTCTTCCCAGGTGAGCTGCACGGCGGTCGGGGCGATGGCCGGCTCCGGCCACCCGTCCACCCACGTGGCGAAGGTCCCGCGCGACAGCGTGCGTACGCGCAGCGACGCCATCCCCGCCACGCTCGCCTGCACCGCGAGGCCCTGGCCATCCACCGGTGAGGCCGCGAGGTGCAGGGAATCTCCAACGATCCACAGCGACACGGACCACGCGGCCGTGGTGCCCAGTGGCTCGGCCATCCCGCGGGTGAGCCAGTGGACGGAATCCGCCTGCGTGCCACGCGACACCGTGAAGGTGGCGGTACCGCCGCGCACCCCGGGCAAGGCATGGCGCAGCGCGTTCGACGCCAGCCCCTGGATGCGCGTCAGGGCTTCGGCGTGATCGCGGTGCCGGTCGAGTCGCTCACGCGTGTCGATTCCGCCCTGCAGGGCGGCGTACGCCACGGTGGTGACCAGCCCGGTGAGGACCAGTGCCACGAGGACTTCGACGAGGGTGAAGGCGCGACGCGCAGGCGTCATGGCCGTACCCCACTCGTGGCTGGCTCCCGCACGAGGCGCCGCAACTCGAACGGTGCGCCTTCGCGGGGCGTCACCACGACCACGACCTCCGTGACCCCCGGTGCACCTGCCCACGCCCGCGCCACGATGCGGCGCGAGATCACGGGGTCCTGTGCACCGAGGGCATCCTGGGCGAGGGCCAGGTCGCCTAACGCGGCAGACTCCATCGCGGATTCGGCGATGGCCACCGTGCGCGAGACGTCGCGTGCGTGTGCGGCCGTCGACGCTCCCGAGCGGAAGACGTCGAGGAACCCCATCGCCGACAGGCCCAGGACCACCAGAGCGACCACACCTTCGAGCAGGGTCATCAGGGACGTTCCACCGCGGTGCAACGCGCCACGTCCCACGACTGCCACTGCGCCGGCATGGGCGTCGCGATGCGACAATGCCCCGCCGGCGAGAGATTGAATGCGACCGCGA
>JAEUJK010000387.1 GCA_016794735.1 Gemmatimonadota bacterium
CATCTTCTCGAACTTCGAGTCGTTCACGGTCTTGCCCTGCTTGGCCGGGCGCTCATCGACGCGACCCATCCAGCCGGGGACCTTGATCCCGCCACCGGCCACGGAGCGATCGGCATCCTGGGCGGAGACGGCGGTGGCGAAAAGCAGCGTGGCGACAGAAACGAAGCGGCGCATCGTGCGGGTCCTTGGTTCGAGGGGTGGCAGAAAAGTAGTGCGGGGGGCTCGCGTGCGGCGTGCACCGACGCGCCCTGCGGCGCTCGGTGCGGTTCGCGCCCGGGGTGTGGTGGCCGGGAGGACGCCGGCCCCGGGACGGTCCGCCGGGTCACCGAAAATGAACGACGCGAGCGATCCCGGATACACCCACGTGCCCTCCAGGGGTCCATCCCGTTGCCACGGGTGACGCGCGTCGTGCTCGACGAGCCCGGCGACTGGAAGGGAAGGTCATGCTCATGGCCGTGGAGCGCCCATGCTCCGGACGACCGCAGGGCGCCGGCGGGCTGGGCAGTATGTGGCGCGAAGCCCCAACCCGCGGCGCGGAGTCTGCGCGCGCGGGCTGGCGCAAACGATTGGGTTAGGGGACGCCGGCGGTCACCTCGGGGCGTTCCCCGCGCTCATAGACGATGTTGGCACGGCCCACGAGCATCCCGTCGACCGGTCCGATGGCCGCGACATCTTTTCCCGTGTAGGGTAGCTTGAGCAGGACGTACCGCATGGCGTTGAGTCGTGCGCGCTTCTTGCAGTCCGACTTGATCACCGTCCACGGCGAGTCGGCGGTGTCGGTGTGGAAGAACATCGCCTCCTTCGCCCGCGTGTACTCGTCCCACTTGTCGAGGGACGCCTTGTCGACGGGTGAGAGCTTCCAGTGCTTGAGCGGGTGCGCCTGCCGTTCCTTGAAGCGGCGCCGCTGTTCCTTGCGGCTCACCGAGAACCAGTACTTGATGAGGTGAATCCCGCTGCGCACCAGGTTGCGCTCGAACTCCGGCGCCTGCCGCATGAATTCGGCGTACTCGTCAGGCGTGCAGAAGCCCATCACGCGTTCCACGCCCGCGCGGTTGTACCACGACCGGTCGAAGAGCACGATCTCGCCGGCGGTGGGCAGCTGCTGCACATAACGCTGGAAGTACCACTGGCCCCGCTCGACCTCGCTCGGTTTCTCCAGGGCGACCACACGCGCGCCGCGAGGATTGAGGTGCTCCATGAAACGCTTGATCGTGCCTCCCTTTCCCGCGGCGTCGCGACCCTCGAAGAGCACCACCACCTTCTGTCCGGTCGCCTTCACCCAGGCCTGCAGCTTGAGGAGTTCGACCTGGAGTCCGTACTTCTGTCGTTCGTAGGCCCGCCGCGACATGAGGTTCTTGTACGGGTAGCCACCGTTGCGCCAATCGGGAGCCAGTTCATCGTCCGCGTTCGGCGCCTCCCGCCGTGCGAGGCGGGACTTGTCGCGTAGCGTGCGCCGCAGCGTCGCCGCTTCATCGGGGGAGAGGCCGTCCGCGATCGCCTGCAGCGAGGACGTGAGTTCGCGGCGCTCCACGGCATGGGGACCGGCCGTGATGTCCTGAATGGCCGTCACCTTGGACTCGATGGCCGCCGTCTCGGCCTCCGTTGCGGCGAAGCGTTCGATGCCCCGCGCGGTGAGCGATGGGGCCACGTCACCCGACGTCACGCGCCGAGCGTTCGCAGGGGTGCGAGGGCGACTCCTCACCGGGCGCTTTCCGTTGGTACGCGTTTCCACGACAGTCCTCCTCCCGGCTGGCCGGGGTGTATCCGTGCAGCTTGATCGTTCAAGGCCGACGGAGGTGTCAGCGGAGGCACCCGGCGGATGTCGGGGAACCGCCCGCCGTCGTCGGGCGCGGATGGGGGCCGTCGCGTGGAGGGGTGTGTCTGGGTTCCCGCAGGCGGGCGCGCGCCGGGCCAGCCGCTTGCGCCCCATCCGACCCGGGGGCCAACGTCTCATGGCCACCCTCACCGGCAGGTCACGCGTGTCCCTCCGCCCTCTCCTCGTCCTCCTGGCCGCCGCGGCTCCCCTCGCTGCCATGGCACAAAGCGCGACGAGGTTCGTGCG
>JAEUJK010000477.1 GCA_016794735.1 Gemmatimonadota bacterium
CGCGAGAGCGACGATGCGATCGATCGGTGGATCCATGTGATCCCACCTCGCGACTCCGTGCCACAGCTCGTGTGGGACGACCATCGCGCGACGCGCATCTACAACGACGTGGCGTCGGCGTGGCACCCGGATGGACGTCGGGTACTGATGACCGGTGACCTCGAGGATCGATACCGGCTGTATGCGCTCACCCCGGGAGATCGCACGCTGCGTCCCCTGACGCCGGCATCGTCCGATGTCAGCGGGCACGGCATGGCGGCTGGTACGCGCGACATCATCTATGTCTCCAACGCTCCCTCGCCGTACGAGCGCCACGTGTGGCGCGTGAGCGGCGACGGCGGCACGCCCGTGCAGCTTACGACAGCGCCGGGTCATCACACCCCCGTGGTATCGCCCGATGGCACCCGGTTGGCCGTGCTCTCCACCGATGACGTGACCCCGACCGAGTTGTACGTCGGTGAGGCAACGCGTTCCGGTTCGCTCACGCGCGTCACGAACTCCAGCACAGCCGCGTTTCGGGGAGTGCCCTGGCAGCGCGCGCGATACGTGAGCTTTCCGCACCGCACCGAGCCCAGGTACACGCTGCATGCGCGGATCATCGAGCCGCCCAACATGGACCGCTCAAAGAAGTACCCCGTCCTGCTCGGCCCGGCCTACTCCAACACCGTGCGGAATCGCTGGGGCGGGCTGAATGGCATGGTCCAGCAGATGATGGCGATCGAGAAGGGATACATCATCGTGCAGGTAGATGTGCGAGGAAGCACGGGATATGGCCGCGACTTCCGCGAGGCGTTCCTGATGGACTGGGGTGGCAAGGACCTCGACGACCTCGAGAGCACCGTCGCCTGGCTCAAGACACTGCCGTATGTGGACCCGAATCGCCTGGGCATCTGGGGCAGCAGCTATGGCGGCACGTTGACGGTGTACTCCCTGCTCCGCAAACCGGGGTTGTTCCAGGCCGGCGTGGCGGGCGCCCCGGCCACCGATCCCGCATTCTTTGGCAGCGACGACGTCGCGATCGCGCGTCGTCCACAATCACACCCGGCGACCTTCCAGCGCGGCGCGGCGCAATACGCGGCGAACCTGCGCGATCACCTGCTCATCATCCACGGCATGGAAGACGACGTGGTCCCGTTCAAGACCACCGTGGACCTGACCGAGGCGCTGATGCGCGCCGGCAAGGACTTCGACGTCGCCTTTGCACCGGCGGCAACACATGGTTGGACGCAGCGGCCGTACTACGCGCGGTACCTGCTGCAGAAGCTGGTGGATCACTTCGATCGGTACCTCGGAGGCGGCCCGCGCCCCTGAGACACCGCACTCCACCCGGCGGTCCTACTCCTTCCGCAGGATCACCGCCGGGTCGACGTCGGCCGCGCGGTTGGCCGGGAGCCAGCTCGCGAGCCCGGCCACGGTCATCACCCCGATCCCGATCGCGACCGTCACCAGCGTCACGCTCACGTCCGGCAACTCCGGTGAGAGCGCCACGACCTGACGCAGTCCGACGAGGCTGAGCGGCAGCCCCACCAACACGCCGATCGTCGTCAGGCGGAGTCCATCGGCGGCGAACTGCGCCACGATCTGCCGGGCGCGGGCCCCCACCGCCATCCGGACCGCGATCTCACTGGTCCGCTGGCCCACCGCGAACGCCACGACGGCGTACAGCCCGAGGGCACACAACAGCAGGACAGCGAATCCCGCCGCAGAGAAGAGCCCG
>JAEUJK010000261.1 GCA_016794735.1 Gemmatimonadota bacterium
GCCGACGGGCTGAGCACGCACTCCCTGCGTCACTCGTTTGCCACGCACATGCTGGACGCGGGCGCCGACCTGCGGGCCGTGCAGGAGTTGCTCGGCCACGCCTCGGTGGCCACCACGCAGATCTACACCCACACGAGCATCGAGCGCCTCAAGGCGACGTACCGCAAGGCGCATCCTCGTGCCTGACGACCCTTCCATGACGACGACCTTTCACGCGACCACCATCCTCTCCGTGCGCCGGGACGGCGTCGTTGCCCTCGGCGGCGACGGCCAGGTGACGATGGGGAACACGATCACCAAGGCCAACGCCCAAAAGGTGCGCAGCCTGTCGGGAGGGCGCGTCCTCGCCGGCTTTGCCGGGGCGGCCGCCGATGCCTTCACCCTCTTCGAGAAGTTCGAGGAGAAGCTCGAGCGGTATCCGGGCAACCTGCCCAAGGCCGCGGTGGAGCTGGCCAAGGAGTGGCGCAGCGACCGCGTGTTGCGGCGGCTGGAGGCGCTGCTTGCCGTGGCGGATCGCGGGCACTCGTTCCTGCTGTCGGGCACCGGGGACATCATCGAACCCGATGACGGCATCATCGCCATCGGTTCCGGCGGCCCGTACGCCCTCGCGGCCGCCCGTGCGCTTGTCGCGCACACCACGCTTCCGCCCGTGGAGGTGGTGCGCAAGGCGCTGCACATCGCCGGCGAGATCTGCATCTACACGAACCAGCACATCACCGTCGTCGAGCCGAGCGCCTGATCATGCCTTCCCGCCAGACCGAGGCCGCCATCGCGCGACTCGCGGACCTCACCCCGCGCCAGATTGTCGCGGAGCTCGACCGGTACATCGTGGGACAGCAGGCGGCCAAGAAGTCGGTGGCCATCGCGCTGCGCAACCGGTGGCGCCGCCAGCGTGCACCCGAGGCGATTCGCGACGAGATCGCGGCCAACAACATCATCCTCATCGGCCCGACGGGGGTGGGGAAGACGGAGATCGCGCGACGCCTGGCGCGGCTCGCCGGCGCGCCGTTCATCAAGGTGGAGGCGTCCAAGTTCACCGAGGTCGGGTACGTCGGTCGCGACGTCGAGAGCATGGTGCGCGACCTCGTCGAGAGTGCGATTGGTCTCGTGCGGGCCGAGCGTGAGGGTGACGTGCGCGCCGCGGCGGCGGAGCGCGTGGACGATCGCCTGCTCGACATCCTCTTGCCGGTGCCCCCCGAGGCACGCGCCAGGGAAGGGAAGCCGGAGGAGTCCCATGCCGGCGTGTTCGTCGTGTCGCCGACCGGCGCGGTATCGCAGGAGCAGGCGGGGGCGCGCGAGCGTTACCAGCGCACGCGCGAGAAGCTCAAGCAGCTGCTGAAGGAGGGGCAGCTCGAGGAACGCGACGTGGAAGTGGAGGTGACCCAGGCGGCACCGACGCCGATGGGGAACCTGAATCCCGGGGCACAGGAGGGGATGGAGTCCATCTCCAACATGCTCAAGGACATGATGCCACGGCGCACGAAGCGCCGGACGATGAAGGTGTCCGAGGCGCGCCGGGTGTTGCTGGAGGAGGAGCAGGACAAGCTGATCGACAAGGACGACCTCGCGACCGAGGCGATCGCGCGGGTGGAGCGGCTCGGGATCATCTTCCTCGACGAGATCGACAAGATCGCGAGCCGGGCCGGGGATCGCACCGGGCCGGATGTCTCGCGCGAGGGGGTGCAGCGTGACCTGCTGCCAATCGTTGAGGGATCCAACGTGCAG
>JAEUJK010000671.1 GCA_016794735.1 Gemmatimonadota bacterium
GGCCATACCCCGCCCCGACGTCACCCTGGCCCTCGATCACGCGCGCCGTCTCGGTGACCGCGTCGACGGCATGCTGGAATCGCCCGCTCCGCACCCCCCGTCCGGCGCGCCACGCCGTTCGTTGGCGATGAGCGGTGTGGCCCGGCACGCCCGGCGCTCGCGCGGGATTCGCGGGGGTCGCCCTGCCCGCAGGATCGGTGAAGCCGCGACTATCGCGCCGGACACCCCCATGCCAGTTTCGGGGCACACCGACACTCGCCGCACCATGTTGACCTTCCGTGCCGTCCCTCGCCGCTACCTGCTTGCGGCGCTTTGTCTCCTCGTGCCATCGTCCGCGTGGGTCCAGGCGCAGGAGGTATCCTTCCCCGACCTTCGCTGGCGACAGATCGGTCCCACACGTGCGGGTCGGGCCCGTGCCCTGTCCGGCGTCCGCTCGCAGCCCGGCACCTTCTACGCCGGCTTCGACAACGGCGGGGTCTGGCGCACCACCGACTTCGGCGCGAACTGGGTCCCGCTCTTCGACGACCAGCCGACCGGCTCGATTGGCGCCATCGCGGTGGCACCATCCAACCCGCGCATCGTCTACGTGGGCAGCGGGGCCGGCATCATTCGCCCGGACCTCGCCATCGGTGATGGCGTTTACAAGTCCACCGATGAGGGACGCACCTGGTCGAACGTGGGCCTGCGTTCGACGCAGATGATCGCGGCGATCGCCGTGGACCCGCGCGACGAGAACCGGCTCTTCGTCGCCGCCCTCGGCCACCCGTACGGGCCTAACGAGGAGCGCGGCGTCTTTCGCTCCACCGATGGCGGCCGGACCTTCCAGAAGGTGCTCTACAAGGACGCCTACACCAGCGCCAACGAGGTGCTGATCGACCCGGCGAACCCCGACGTGGTGTATGCCACGCTCTGGCAGCAACAGCAGAGCTTCATCGAGGGCCAGGGCTTTGGCGACGCGGGAATGGGCATCTTCAAGTCCACCGATGGCGGGACGACCTGGAAGCAGCTCAGCTCCGGGCTGCCGTCGATCCTGCAGGCGAACATCGCCATCGCGCCGGGAACGCCCAATACGCTCTACGCCGCGATCGCCCCGGGCACGGGCCCGATCGGTTTCTTCAAGTCGGTCGATGGCGGCGAACACTGGTTCCAACCCGTGAAGGGTGAGTCCAACGAGCGCCCCGAGGCGCGCCAGGACATGCGCCCGCTCGCGCGCATCGGCGGCGGCGACCTCCCGACACTGGCCATCGATCCGCTCAACCCGCTGGTCGTGTACAGCGCTTCCACGGTGATGTGGCGGACGGAGGATGGTGGCCTCACCTGGTCTGCCGTGCGCGGCGCCCCGGGGGGTGACGACTACCAGCGTATCTGGATCCACCCCGACAACCCGCGCATCGTCGCGGCCGTCGCCGACCAGGGTGCCGTCGTGTCGGCCAACCGTGGCGTGTCGTGGAGCAACTGGTACAACCAGAACACCGCGGCGATGTACCACGTGACCACCGACTTTGCCTTCCCGTATCGTGTCTGCTCCGGGCAGCAGGACTCGGGCTCGGCGTGCGTAGACAGCCGCTCCGACCATGGCCGCATCACCTTCCGCGACTGGAGCCCGGTGAACATCCAGGAATACGGGATGGCCGCACCCGACCCGAAGGAACCGGATGTGGTGTTCGGCAGCCAACGCTCCGGCGTGTCGCGTTTTGACCGGCGGACGGGGCAGACGATGCAGGTGGGTCCCGACGCTTCCGGCACGCTGCCGGGCGGCGGCGCGATGAATCGCAACGTGCGGACGATGCCGCTGCACTTCTCGCCGGTGGACAATCACACGATGTACTACGCATCGAACGTCGTCTGGAAGAGCACGAACAAGGCGCACAGCTGGACGCGCATCTCGGGCGACCTCACACGGCCCACCTGGGACGTCCCCGCCAACGCCGGCAAGTATGCGAGCACAGTGAAACCCGGCCCGATGGGGAGCATCACCGCCCTGTCACCGTCGCCGCGCAGTTTGTCCGTCATCTGGACCGGCACCGATGATGGCGTCATCAGCGTGACGACGAACGGCGGCGCTTCGTGGGCCAATGTCACCCCGCCGTCAATCAAGCCGTGGACGCGCATCTTCAACATCGAGGCGGGGCACTTCGACGCGCAGACGGCCTACGCGGCGGCCAACACCCTCCGCCTCGACGACATCAACCCGCACTTCTACCGCACCCACGACGGCGGCAAGAGCTGGACGGAAATCAACACGGGCATCGCCGGAGGCGCCGTCGCCAACTCCATCCGCGAGGATCCGCGACAACCCGGGCTGCTGTTTGCCGCCACCGACCTCCAGGTATGGGTCTCGTTCGATGACGGCGATCACTGGCAAACGCTCAAGAACGGGATGCCCGCCATCTCGGTGCGCGATATCCAGGTGAAGGACGACTCGACGTGCCACTGCGCCGACCTGGTCGCCGGCACACACGGCCGGGGCTTCTGGATCCTCGACAACGTGACGCCGCTGCGGCAGGTCGCCGCCGCGCGTGCCGCCCTCACGGCCGGCAAGCCGTACCTCTTCAAGCCAGCCCCCGCGGTGCGCGTCCGCTACGGCACGAACGATCCCACCCCGTGGCCCCCGGAAGTCCCGTCTGGTGAGAACCCGCCACCGGGCTCGATGATCGACTACTACCTGCCTTCCGATGTCGCCGGTGAGGTGAAGCTCGAGGTGCTCGACGCGCGCGGGCGGGTGGTGCGCAGCTACTCCTCCAACGAACCCGTCTTCGATCCCGATCCGGGGAAGGACCTGGCGGCGTACGACAAGGTCTGCCAGAAGAATCCCAGCGCCGCGTACTGTGGACTGCCCCTCTACTGGCCAGCGCCGCAGGTGATCCTCTCGCCACGCGCCGGGATGCACCGCTTTCTCTGGGACCTCAAGTTCGACCCCGTCTCGCCACAGGACCTCATCCCGGCTGGCGACGAGGAGGCCACGGGCGCGGTGCCGGGCCACACGTACCCAAACTACAACGTGCCGTGGGCCCCGCCCGGCCGTTACACCGTCCGCCTCACCGCGGGCGGCAACGTCCT
>JAEUJK010000706.1 GCA_016794735.1 Gemmatimonadota bacterium
CGGGCTCATCGTGGCCATCACGGTGATGCTCATGCCGGTGGCGACGATTGCCCCGGTCCCCGCGACCACCGTGCCCGCCGTGCTGAGCGAGGCGCTCGTCGGCTTCACCATCGGGATCGGCGCCGCCTTCCTCGTTGGCGCGGCAGAGGCGGCCGGCGAACTGCTGGGCATCCAGATCGGGCTGCAAGGCAGCGCGCTCGTGGATCCGCTCTCCAACCAGCAAAGCACGGCCACCGGCCAGTTCCTGCAGCTGTTCGCCGTCACCCTGCTGCTCACGCTGAACGCCCACGTCGTGATGCTCGATGCGTTGCGCAGCAGCGCCGAGTTGATCCCGGTGGGCACGGCGGGCCACCTGCGCGACGGCCTCTGGCGCCTCGTCGGCCTGGGTGGCCACCTCTTCCTGCTCGGCCTCCGCTTCGCCGCCCCCGTCATCGGGGTCGTGTTGCTCATCACGATCGCCCTTGCCGTGCTGAGCCGCGCCGCACCACAGCTCAACATCCTGTCGCTCGCGTTCCCGGTGCAGATCATCGCCGGGCTCGCGGCATTGCTCGCCCTCGTCCCGATCTTCGGGTCGTGGTTCCTCGGCTGGGAGGCCACGTACGACGCGATGTTGTCGCGCGTCCTGCCAGCCATCGCGGGAGGGGTGCGCTAGATGGCACTGCGCGACCAGGAACGGACGGAGGCCCCGACCCCGAGGCGCCGCGAGGAAGCTCGCCGCGAGGGACGGGTTCCGAAGAGCCCCGAGCTGACCACGTCGTTCGTGTTGCTCGGCAGCGCGTTGTTGCTCAACGCATCGGCGCCCATCGGCCACCAGCTGATGGCGCTCTTCGCCGACGGCCTCACCGCCCTCGGCGGTGGTCCCATCGGCCCGGAAAGCGCCACCGGCCTGCTGCGACGCACCGGGTTCCGCACCTTCACCGTGATCGGGACCTGGGGCGGCGCGCTCCTCCTGGCCGGCCTCGCCATCGCCGCACCGCAGGCGCGCGGCCTGTTCACCTTCAAGCCGCTCGCCCCCGACTTCTCCCGGATGAACCCGGGCCGCAACCTGCAACGGGTCATTGGGACGCAGGCCATCGGCGAGTTGCTCAAGTCCCTCGTCAAGCTGGGGCTCGTGTCGCTCGCGGTGTATCGCGCCGTCGGCGGCGCGTGGCCCGACATCATGGCGCTCGCCCAGCAGGGCCCGTTTGCCTTCGTGAGCACCACGCACGGGTACGCGGTCAAGCTGCTGATGACCGCCGGCCTCTGTTACCTCGCCCTCGCCGCCTTCGACTACGCCTGGCAGCTCTGGCAGCACGAGCAGCAACTCAAGATGAGCCGCGACGAGATTCGCGAGGAAATGAAGCAGTCCGAGGGCGACCCGCTGATCAAGCAGCGCATGCGCTCCTTTGCCCGGGCCCTCGCCCGGCGCCAGATGATCCGCGACGTCCCCAAGGCGGATGTCGTCATCACCAACCCGACGCACATCGCCATCGCGCTGCGTTATGACCCGCTCACGGCCCCGGCACCGGTGGTCCTCGCCATCGGGCAACGGAAGGTCGCCGAGCGCATCAAGGCCATGGCCCGCGAAAACGGCGTGCCCTGCATCGAGAACAAGCC
>JAEUJK010000320.1 GCA_016794735.1 Gemmatimonadota bacterium
CACAACGGCAGCGGCCATGTCGCCGGTGACGTTTGCCGTCGTGCGGAACATGTCGGGAACGGTGTCCACGGCGAGGAGGATCCCCATTCCCTCCACCGGGACCCCGGCCGCAACCATCGCGGGCACCATCGCCACGATCGAGCCCGCGGGAATCCCCGGGATGCTGAAGGTCGTCACGACGACCGTGAGGACCACACTCGAGAGTTGGGCGAGTCCCAGGTCGATGCCGTACAGGCGCGCGACGAACAGGATCCCCGTGGTGATGCCTAACGCGCCACCGATCCGGAAGGTCGACGCCGCCAGCGGGAGGAAGAAGGCCGCGACATGTTCGGGGAGTGCGAGGCGGGTGCGCGCCATGTCCATCATCGCGGGGAGCGACGCCAGCGACGAGCGGGCGCTGAAGGCCACGGCCTGTGCCGGGAAGATCGCGCGGGCGAAGGCCGGCATGGTGATCCGCCCGCTGACGGCCGCGAGGGGATACAGCACCACCAGCCCGAAGACCACGCAGACCGCCGAGGTGACCGCGATGTAGCCGAGCAGGGCACCGGCGGCGGAGAGGCCAAGGCGCGCGGCGAGCGGAACCGAAAGCGCGAACACCCCAACCGGGGCGAGCGCGAGGACCCAGCGGACCATCGTCAGCGCCGTGTCTGCCACCCCCGTGAAGAACCGCCGCAGGATCTCGCGGCTCTCCGGCGCCACGCGCCCGATCGCGAGCCCGAGGGCCACGGAGAAGATGATGAGCGGCAGGAGTGCCCCGTCGGCGGCGGCCTTCACCGGATTGGGTGGGACGAGGTCGATCACCCACTGGGAGAAGCGAACGAGCTTCTGCGCACTTTCGCCCGCGGTTCCCGCGGTGCTCGTGGCACTGGCCCGCAGCGCGTCGGCGGCCGCTGGGTCGATGGGCAGGAGTGCGAACAGCGGAGGGGCCACGAGCGCCGCGAAGATTGCGCCCGCCAGCAGCAGGACGACGAAGAGGAGCAGGGCACGGCTCCCGACGCGGCCAATCGTGCGTGGATCCGGGGCCGCCGTCACCCCCACGATGATGCTCCCGACCACCAGCGGGATCACCGTCATCCGGATCGCGTTGATCCAGAGGGTGCCCACGGGCTCGATGATCGGCACGAGCTGGGTGAGGGCCGGGACCTCGAGGAGCGAGATGCCGATGCCTGTCGCCAGGCCCGCCACCAGGGCAATGAGGACTTTCGTCGTAAGGCTCACGGGGCGAAACTACGCCGTTGCCCGCGGTGTCGCGAGGCGACGCCCACCCCCGCCACGTCCCCGTGAAGAGTGCCGCCGACCTGATCGCCGACGCCAAGGCCCGCATCCGCGAGGTTTCGGTCGACGAGACCATGCAGCTGATCGAGACGACGCCGAACCTCGTGTTGCTCGATTGCCGCGAGCCTAACGAGGTCAACCTCGCCCGGCTGCCGAAGGCCCTGTGCATCCCGCGTGGCATCCTCGAGACGAACATCGAGGCGGCCGTGCCGCGTGACCGGCCGGTGGTGATCTATTGCGCGTCGGGCAACCGCTCCGCCTTCGCCGCGGCGACCCTGATGGAGATGGGGTACACGAACGTCGCCTCCATGCGGGGTGGCATTCGCGCCTGGGTGGACGCCGGCGGCGACGTGGAAGACTGAACCAGGCACCGGGATGGACCGGCTCATCGCGCGCCTCGAGGCATCGCTGTTGGGCCGACCTGCGGTCCCCGCTGGCACCGATGGGACGCCGGCACGTGCGGCCGTCGCCATCACGTTCCGGGCCGATCGCGGCGGGCCGGAATTCCTCCTGATCCGGCGCGCCGAACGTGCTGGCGATCCGTGGAGCGGGCAGGTCGCACTTCCGGGCGGTCGCTGGCAAGTGGAAGACCCCTCGCTCGAGGGGACGGCCCTGCGCGAAACGCTGGAAGAAACCGGGCTCGACATCCGCAGCCATGGGCGCGTGATCGGGGCGCTCGACGAGCTGCGCCCCCGATCGCCCCTGCTTCCGCCGATCGTCGTGACGCCGTTCGTCGCGCACCTGGAGTCCGTCGGTCCGCTGGTGCTGAGCGACGAGGTGGCGTCCGCGTTCTGGGTGCCATGGTCGCAGCTGCTCGATCCCGCGATTGACCGCGAGACCGAAGTCACGGCGCGCGGGTCCACCTGGCGCACACCGGCCTTCCACCTCGAGGGCCATGTCGTGTGGGGCATGACGGAACGCATCCTGAGGTCGTTGATCACCCGAGTCCACGAAATCCCATGAGAATGGTACGCCTCGTTGCCCCCCTGCTCGCCCTCGCCACGACCGCGCTTTCGGTCAATGCCCAGCGCCCGGATTGGGCGGCATTCGATCGTTGGGTCGCGCAGGGCGTGACGGACTGGCAGGTGCCGGGGCTCGCGGTTGCCGTCGTCAAGGATGACTCGGTGGTCTTCCTGCGCGGCTACGG
>JAEUJK010000326.1 GCA_016794735.1 Gemmatimonadota bacterium
GCCCACGGTGCGCGCGGCGACGCCGATCGAGGCACTGCTCTACCCCGACGGTGTCGTGCGTCCGCCCGAGTTCCTCTACTCGGCGACGGAGCTGGCCGTCACGCCATGGTGGGGAACGACGACGGCGCAGCTCGACGGGCCCGGGCGCGTGTATGCGTGGGGGTGGCCCGGGCGCGCACTCGCGTCTGCGGTGGCGTACTCCGGTGGCGTGTTGAATCCCATCGTACTCTTGCATGCCTCGCGTTCCACCGAGGCGGGATGGGGATCGTACGCCGCGTCGCTCGCCGGTGAACTCGGACTGTACACGGATCCGCTGGCCACGTGGGGCCAACTGATGCACGAAGGGTTGGATGCGGCGTGGCTGGTGGTCGACACCGGGGTGCACTACTTCGGTTGGTCGCGCGCGCAGGCGATGGCCACGTTGCGTCCCTTCAGCACGGCGACGACGGCCGAGCTCGACTCGATGTTCGTGGCGCGCATCATCCAGTCACCAGGATCGGCTGGTGCGGCGGCGATCGGCGCGCGCGAGCTGGCCGCGATGCGCACGTGGATGCAACGGGTCATTGGGAAGGAATTCGACGCGGCCCAGTGGCACCAGGAGCTGCTGAGGCTCGGCCCCGTGCCGCTGCCGGTGCTGGCGGCGCACCTGGAGTGGTGGGGGTGGGACCTGCGGCGCCGGATGGACGAGCGCGATGCCCTCCAGCGCCGCGCCAACCGGAAGTAGCCGGAGCGCCGGTCAGGGCGCGCCGCCGCTCGCCGCGCGATCCACCATCGCCATCACGTCCTCGTAGTCCGCGTGGGAGGCGATGACCACCACATCCCCGGGGCGCGCGGCCTGCAGGGCGAGGCGCGAGGCGGCGGGTTCGTCCGGGGCGTGCTGCAGGAAGTCGTTGGTCGCACCGGCGTCGCGGAGTGCGGCCTCCAGCCGCTCGGTGACCTGCCCGTAGGGGCGACCGCGCAGGTACGCCTCCATCTCCTTAAGGACGATCAGGTCGGGGCGCGCTGCCCACACCACGCGCGCCATGTCGTCGAGGTCGGCGTCGTCGCGATCGCCGGCCTGCCCGAGGGTGACGATGAGGCGTCCCTCGCCCTGGAGGGCGTGCGCGAGGTCGAGCATTGCACGCCAGCCGTCGGGGTTGTGAACGAAGTCGACGATCACGGTGGCGCCGCCAACCTCGCGCACCTGCAATCGCCCCGGATTGTCCTGCGGTGACGACCCAAAGCGGCGCAGCGTGGCCAGGATCGTGTCGGGAGGCACGCGGAGCGCGAACGCGCCGAGGATCGCCGCGAGGGCGTTGGCCACGTTGTGGCGCGCCTTGCCACCGAGGAGGATCGGGACCGCGCGCATGGGGACGGACAGGCGCGTGGCGCCAGCTGCGGCGAGGACCAGGTGGTCGCCTTCCATCGTGGCCACTGCGCCGCCGGCCAACGCCGCTTGTCGCAGCACCGGGTTCTCCGGGTCGAGCGAGAACCACCACACCGGGACGTCCACGGTGCGAGAGAGCGCCACGAGGGTATCGTCGTCGGCGTTGAGGATGAGGGGCGCCCCCGGCCGCAGGGCCCGGCGCACCGTGAGCTTCGCCTCGCCTAACGACAGCATGTCGTAGATGCCGTATTCGCCAAAGTGATCGGCGGCGATGCGGGTCACTACCGCGACGTCGGCGACATTCACCCCCAGCCCGCGCCGCAGGATGCCACCGCGCGCGGTCTCGAGCACGGCGGCACCAACCGCCGCGTCTTGCAACACGCGGCGCGCCCCGGCCGGTCCGGACCAGTCTCCTTCCTCCACCTGTGCGTTGCCGATCCACACACCATCGGTACAGGTGTGCCCGGTGGCCCAACCCGCGTCGCGGCACATCGCGGCGATGAGTCGCGTTGTGGTGGTCTTGCCGTTGGAGCCGGTGACGAGGGCGGTGGGCACATTGTGGCGCGCGGCCCAATCGGGACCTGGCGCGCTCGCCAGTGTGGCCAGCGACCACTGC
>JAEUJK010000843.1 GCA_016794735.1 Gemmatimonadota bacterium
GAGCCGCGTTCGACTCCTGCGCCTCACCTTCTGGGGCGTCGCCACCGTCGCCACCCTGGGCGGGATCGCGGCGATGGTGTGGCCGGCCAGTGCGCGCGTCGCGCCATTGCCGCCCACGGTCCCCGAGGTGGGTGAGGCCCCTGCGTTGATGGTCGCCACGGCCGCGGCGGAGGAAGTCGTGCTGGCGAACGTCTTCGCCGAGGGGCGTACGCCGCCACCCACGCGGTACCAACCCCCGGACCTCACCGAGGAAAGTGCGGACGGCATGATGGCCGCCCCGCCGGACATGATGCCGGGGATGTCCCCGGACAGTGCGGCGCTCGCCGGGGAGGTGCCTCGCCTGTTCGGCACCGTTGTCTCCCCCACCGGGCCACGCGCGCTGCTCCAACTCTCTCTTGCAACTGGTCCCCGGCTCTACGGCGCCGGCGACCGTGACGGCGGCTACACGGTTCTCGCGATCGACCCGGGTGTGGTCGTGCTGCGGGGGCCCGGTGGGCGTCGCACCTTACGATTGGAACCGGAGGATTGATGGCCAGGCCACGATTCAGGTGTCACCTCGCACTGGCACTGCTGCTGGTGGGTGGCCGCGCGACGGTGGCGGAGGCCCAGGGTACACGCCTGGACTTTCGCGATGCGCCGCTTGCCGATGTGATCCGCTCGCTTGCCGCCACGATGGGACTGAGTGCGATCGTCGGTGACAGCGCGACGGCGCGCGTCTCGTTCTCGACCGCCGGCCCGGTGGCCCCGGGGGAATTGCCCGGGATCCTCGAGTCGATCCTCGAGACCCACGGCCTGGTGATGTTGCAGGACGGCAACGTGCTCAAGGTGTATCCGGTCGGTGCAGCACCCAAGACGGGGCGGGTCGGGTTCGGGACCACGCTCCCTGAACCGGCGCCCATGGGGCTCATCACGCAGCTGGTGCCGCTGCAGTCCATTCGTGCCGACGAAGGGGCGGCCGCGCTCAAGGGGATGGTCTCGGGCACCGCGGTCATCGAGGCGGTGGCACGCTCGAACGCATTGCTCATCACCGACCGGGCGTCGAACGTGCGGCGGTATCTCGACGTGTTGCGCCGACTGGACGAGCGGCCGCAAGGCGAGGCCGGACTGCGGACATTCGTCGTCCCGCTGCAGTATGCGCAGGCCGACGACCTGGCCCAGTCGTTAGGCCAGCTGTTCGGGGTGACGGTGGCGGGGTCGGGGCAGCGCTCGCTCGACGACCTCAGCCTCTCGCGCAACCTCGACGCGTTCCGCCAGCGCGAGTCCGACGCGTTCCGCATGCGGCGTGACGTCGCGGTCCCGCCGGTGATCGTCAACCAGGCGCCCGCCGCCCGCGACTCGAGCCAGGGGCCCGGAGCGCTGCTGGGACAGACCACGGTCGTGCCGCACGGCCCGACCAACTCGCTGCTCATCCGCACCGCGCCCCCCAACTTTCCGTTGCTGCAGGAGACGGTGCAGTCCCTCGATGTGCGCCCGGCGCAGGTCCTGCTCGAGGTGACGGTCGCGGAGGTCACCCTCGGGCGCGGCGACCAGTTCGGGGTCGATTGGTCGACCATCGGTGGGAGTACGCAGACGTCGTTCGGGAACTTCGGCGCCTCCGATTCCTCGAGCGCCCGGGACTTTGCCGTCCGCGTGGTCACGCTGCGCAATGCCAACGTGCGGGCGATCCTCCGCGCGCTGAGCACGCGTTCCCAGGTGAAGGTGCTG
>JAEUJK010000342.1 GCA_016794735.1 Gemmatimonadota bacterium
CGGCCGCCGGCGGCGCACCGCCAGCGTCACCACGCCGGCCGCGACCTCGATCCCGCCCGTGGCCCATGCCGCCGCGGCCACGTCCGTCGGGAGGTACTGCACGCAGGCCCACGACGCGACCAGCAGTGCCGCGGCGAGGATACCGTACAACCGCATGCCGTACAGCGTGATGAACGGGAGGTAGTGGATCCCGACCAGCCAGCTCGCCGCCGCGAAGTACCACCCTTCGTTGGTCATCCCGGCGGCGATCACGAGCGGCCACCCCAGCGGGACAAGAAACGCCGCCTGCATGCCGAGGGCCTGCAGCGGATTGTCAGGGCGAAGTCGTGCGCGACCGCCGAACATCCGCACGAGCACCGTGCCAACCGGAAAGATGAACATCCCACCCACGAAGAGCAGGATCCAGGCGCCGCGCACATTGCCGCTCGCCGCGACCGCAGCGGTGGCGAGCCAGAGCACCCCGCTTACCAGCATTCCCGGCGCGCCATCCAGGTAGGCGTCGCGCACGTCGCGTTGGGCGTCGGCAATCAACATCGAGGGCGCTCCGGCTGGGGATGTCGCCCCTACGCACCCCGGAGGCGGCCGAGTTTCACCCGGTGGGGCTGGCGGGGCGGCCGAACGCAACGGCCAGGCACCCCCACCCGCCGAGGAACGCCACCCCACCGAGCGGCGTGATCGCCCCCAACCATGGAATGCCGGCGAGCACCAGCACGTACAGTGAACCGCTGAACAGCACGACGCCGGCCGCGAAACACACGGCCGCCCACCACGCAGCACGCGACGGCGCACGCGCGGCCTGCCAGCCCACGACCAGCAGCGCGAACGCATGGTACATCTGGTACCGCACTGCCGTCTCGAACGTCGCGAGCCCGGCCGCATCGACGCGCGCACGCAGCGCGTGCGCGCCAAAGGCACCGGCTGCAACGCCGAGCGCCGCGAGCAACGCGCCAAGGCGCAGGATCTGGCGAGACATGCCGAATGCTAGTCACGCGCGGACGTGTGTCCCACCACCGTCTTGCGTCGGCGAGCGGTGCCGCGCCATCCTCCCTCGCGTTCTCTCTCTTTCACCCCGTCGTCATGAGCCGCGTGCGTGTTGCCATCGTCCAGGGCGAGATCCTGCCCACGTGGGAAGACGCCCTCGAACGCACGCAGGCGCTGGCCGAGCGTGCGGCGGCGGATGGCGCGCAGTGCATCGTCTTTCCGGAGACCTGGATCCCGGGGTACCCGGCGTGGTTCGACGTCTGTCGCGATATCGGACTCTGGGACCACGCGCCAACGAAGGCACTCCACGCGCGGTATGCCGCCGCATCCGTCGACGTGCGGGGCGCGTCGGGCGCGGCGCTTGCCAGCATGGCACGCACACTCGGCGTGACCCTCGTGATCGGGGTGTCGGAACAGGTCGCGTCGGGTGCGGGGCGCGGCACGTTGTACAACAGCCTGCTGACCTACGGCCCCGACGGCGCCCTGCTGAATCACCATCGCAAGCTCATGCCCACGCACACCGAGCGGCTCGTGTGGGGCACCGGGGATGCCGACGGCGTGCGCGCGGTGAACACGCCGGCCGGTCGCGTGGGCGGGCTCATCTGCTGGGAACACTGGATGCCACTCGCGCGGCAGGTCCTGCACGAGAGTGGGGAGGACCTCCACGTGGCGGCGTGGCCCGGCGCGCACGAGCGCAACCAGGTCGCGTCGCGGCAATACGCCTTCGAGGGACGCTGCTTCGTGCTCGTGGCGGCATCGGTGATGCGCGGCAGCGCGCTTCCCCCGGGCTTCGAGGTCGACCCGTCGCGCGTTCCATCGCCTGGCGCGTGGATCGTGCGTGGTGGGAGCGCGATCATCGGCCCGGATGGGCAGTATGTGGTCGAGCCGGTCTACGACGCCGCGACGATCCTGCACGCGGAGCTCGACCTCGCGCGCATTCGCGAGGAATCGATGGCGCTCGACGTCACCGGACACTACGCGCGGCCCGACTGCTTCACGCTGGGCGTCCATCGCCGCGGGCGACTTCCCCAGGACTGACACATTCACCTCACATGACTTCGACTTCCGACCAGCGTGTCTTTCTCGCCGACCAGGTGCGCCGCGTGCACGCGGGCCATGCCTGGCACGGCCCCTCGGTTCGCGAGGCGCTCGACGGCGTGACCGCGGCAATGGCCGCGACGAAGGTGCTGCCGAGTGCCCACACCATCCACGCGCTCACGCATCACATCGCCGCGTGGGCCGATGAGGTGTTGCATCGGCTTGGCGGCCGCGCCCCCGGGGAGCCCGACGCCGGTGACTTCCCGGACCCGGCCGTGGCCATCGACGAATTGGGATGGACCCGCCTCCTCGCGCACGTCGATGCGGTCCACGCCAAGCTGATCGAGGCCGTGCTCGCCATGGACCCTGCGCTGTTGCCGCGCCGCGTGGGCGACGAGGAAGTGCCCGCGTTAGGCACGGGCCATTCTTTCGAGGGGATGATTAGCGGGCTCGTGCAGCACGACGCCTATCACGCCGGCCAGATCCTCATCCTCAAGCGCGCCCTCCTCGCCACCCCATGACCATGCCCGCCCATCGTTCCATCGTGCCCGCCGGCGCAGCGCCGCCCGTCGGCCCCTACGTGC
>JAEUJK010000857.1 GCA_016794735.1 Gemmatimonadota bacterium
ATGGAATTCGGCCGGCTCGCGCTCTCGATGGGCGCGCGGTACGACGACATCCGGTACATCTTCCGCTCCTTCATCACGCCGCGCCTCAACGCCGAGCGTTCGTTCTCGCGCATCACCCCCAAGCTCGGGGCGAGCTTCCGCCTGACGCCGACGTTCAGCGTCTACGCCAACCTAGGCGGCGGGGTCGAGGCCCCGGCTGGCAACGAGACCGACCCGGCGTCGACGTTCGGGACCGACACCATCACGGGAATCAACCCGCTGCTCGACCCGATCCGCTCGATGACCTTCGAGGCTGGGGCGAAGCATGTCGTCGCCCGGTCCGACGGCGTGCTCCGCGAACTCACCTGGGACCTCGCGCTGTACCAGACGGGAGTGACCAACGAAGTCGTGCCGTATCGTGGTGGCCGCTTCTATTTCACCGCCGGCAAGGCGCGGCGTCGTGGGGCGGAGCTCGGGCTCACGGGGAGTTTCCAGGGCGGGCTGACGCTGCAGACAGCCATCGCGCTCTCCGACAATCGCTACACCGACTACCGCGTCGACTCGGTGCACTACAACGCCGCGCTCGCGGGGCGCTTCGCCGACTACTCGAACAACCACGTGGTCGGGGTGCCGGGCACGATGGGCACCATCTCTGCCACGTGGCGCCCGGCGGCACTCAAGGGGATCGCCGTCAACCTCACGTCGCAGCGCCTGGGCTCGTACTTCGCCGACGACGCCAACGCGATCGAGGTGCCCGCGTGGACGATGAGCAACGCCACCGTGTCATTCGACCAGCTCGCGCTCGCCCAGGGTCGGCTCGGCGTGCGCACCTTCCTCGCGATCAACAACTTCACCAACAGCACCTACGTGGCGTCGGCGTTCCTCAACCCGGACATCGTGGGAAACGTCCCGGTGTACCTCGAGGGTGGCCTCCCGCGCAACGTGGTGCTGTCGTTCACGCTGGAGCGGATGCGTTGAGGGCTGGCAGCGTCAGCTGGAACTCGGTCCGCCCGGGGCGCGAATCGGCGACCTTGAGCTGACCGCCGTGCAGGGTCGCGAGGCGCCGCGCGATGCCCAGCCCGAGCCCCGCGCCCACGCGATCGGCCGGCCCGGTGCGAGAGCGCGACGGGTCGAGGCGCACAAAACGCTCGAAGATGTGCTCCCAGTCCTCCCGCGGGATGCCGGGCCCCCCGTCGATCACCGACACCACGAAGGTGTCGCCCTCGCGGCGGATGCGCACGTCGATCGTTCCTCCAACCGGTGAATGCCGCAGGGCGTTCTCCAGCAGGTTGAGCAGGATGCGCCCCAGGAGGTCGGCGTCGCCGCGCACCGGTGCCTCCACCGCCTCGCTGAGTTCCACTTGCACCTGCTGCGGCACGGCCAGGCGACGCACGGCACGAATCGCGTCGTGGACGACTTCCTCCAGGTACAGGTCCGCGGCCAGCACCTTCACCTGGCCCGCATCCGCCCGCGCGGCGAGGAACAAGTCCTCCACCACACGCGACAACCGATGGGACGCGTCCTGCATGACGCGGAACGACTCCCGATACTCGGCCTCGTCGCGATGCTCGCGCGAGAGGGTCACGTCGGACTCGGCGCGCAGGATG
>JAEUJK010000370.1 GCA_016794735.1 Gemmatimonadota bacterium
ACTCGTACCGCAACGCGTCGACGGGGTCGAGGCGTGAGGCGCGGAGCGCCGGGACCATGCCGAACGCCACGCCCGTGATGGCGCTGGCCAGCAGTGCGGTGGCGACGATGCTCGGCGGCAACGCCGCCGGGATCGGGCTGCTGGTGCGGATGAGCCACGCGAGCCCCGCACCAATCGCGAGCCCGATCAGGGCACCGATGCTGGTCAGCGTCGCCGCTTCCACCAGGAACTGCCAGCGAATCGTGCCCGCGGTGGCCCCCAGGGCCTTTCGCACGCCGATCTCCCGCGTGCGCTCGGTCACGGAGATCGTCATGATGGCGACCACCCCGACACCACCGACGAGCAACGCCACGCCGGACAACGCGAGCCCCACCGCGAAGATGGCACCAAACAACTGGTTGAAGGTGTCCATCAAGCGGTCCTGCCCCACGAGGTAGAACGTGTTGTCCGTCCCCGGCTTCAAGCCGCGCCGGGCCCGCATGGCGGCGACGACCTGGTCCATCACTTCATCCTGTGCGATGGCGGAGGACGGCCGCACGAGGAGGGTCAGGTCGCGGCGGAACACGTCCAGCCGCCGGACGGCACTTTGCAGCGGCAGGATGGCGCGCGGCGTGTCCGGCCCCTTGCCTTCCATCGTCTTGAGGAAGCCTGCTTTTGGCTGGTAGACTCCAATGACGGTGAACGGCTGGCCGTTCAGCTCGACCTGCTTGCCGATCGGGTCCGAGTCGCCGAAGAGTTGGGCGCGCAGCGTGTCGTTCACGAGCACCACCGGCTGGCCGGCCTCGTACTCCGCGCGCGTGAAGTTGCGCCCGGGGGAGATGTCGGACGGGTCGACGAGGGGCCAGTCGGGGCTGTAGCCGTCGAACCCGACGTTGTCCGCGCGGTTGGTGCGATAGGCGAAGTTCGCGCCGCCGCCCAGGACGCCCACGGCATCCTGCACGCCGGGGACGCGCTTGATCATGTCCCACTCCTCGAAGGAGATGGGGGGATTGCGCCGATCCGGGCATTTCTCGTCGGTGCCGTCGCATCCGCTGATGCCCGGGTTGCGGCGCCGCACAAAAAACGAGGTGGCGCCGATCGACTCGAGGTCCTGGCGAAACGACTGCTGGATCCCGTTGACGACGGCCCCCATCGCGACCACCACGAAGACGCCGATGGCCACACCAGCGATGGTGAGCGCCGCGCGCACCTTGTTGGACCGGATGGCATCGAAGGCCATGGCGACGCCCTCGATGACGAGCAGGAAACGGTTCATCGTTATTCGGAGCGGAGTGCGGCGATGGGATCGAGGCGCGCGGCCCGGCTCGCGGGGTACACCCCCGCGGCGACGCCCACGCCGCCGCCGGTGATCAGCGCGGCGACGATGGACCACGGCGCGACGGCCGCCGGCAATGGGGTCAGGGTCGAGATCAACATCGCGAGGCCGATACCGAGCCCGATGCCGACGGCCGCCCCCATGATGCTCAGCGTCGTGGCTTCCACGAGGAACTGGCGCAGGATGTCGCTCCGCCGGGCGCCTAACGCCTTGCGCACCCCGATCTCCCGCGTGCGTTCCGCGACCGCGACCAGCATGATGTTCATGATGACCATCGCGCCCACGATGAGGCTGATGGCGGGGAGCGCCGTCCCGAACAGGACCAGGCGTCCCTTGAGTTCGGCGATGAAGCCGAAGGCGGCGTCCTGGGTGACGAGGCCGAAGTTGTCCGGCTCCGAGGCGCGCAGCCCACGGATCGATCGCAACGCCGAACGCGCGAGTTCGATCCCTTCGGGGATGTCTTCCTGTCGTGCGACCTGCACCACCAGCGATCCGACATCCTTCTCCGGCCGGATGATCCGCCCCATCGGCGAGGTGTACGGCGCCACGGCGAGTCGGTCCAAGGAGAAACCAAAGACGGATCCCTGTTCCTCGATGACGCCGATCACGGTGAAGGGCACCCCTTGGATGCGGAGCGTGCGCCCCTCCGGGTCGAGCCCGGGGAAGTAGTGCTCAGCGACTTCCTTCCCGATGACGATCACCGGCGTACCGGAACGCTCTTCCTGCTCATTGAACGCGCGACCCTTCTCGATCACGTAGTTCTTGATCGCGAAGTAGTCCGCATCGGCGGCGACCGCCTGCACCTGCCGGGGTCGGGCCCCGGGGGACGACGCGTACTTGAAGGTCTCGCTGGTGACGGTGCTCTTCATCGCGGCGGGAAGTACCGCGCGCACCGCCGCGACGTCGGTCATCCGGATGAGGGGTCGGCGGGACGCCTCGCGCGCATCAAACCCGCGCTGGCCCCCGGGGCCGACGTTGTCGAACCGCCGCAGCGTGAAGGTGTTCGTCCCGAGGAGTCGGCCCGCAAAGTCCTCCTCCACGTATCGCCCCATGCCCTCAACGATCGAGACCACGGCGATGAGGAACATCACGCCGATGGTGACCCCGAGCAGGGTAAAGGCACTCTTGAGTTTCTGGACCCGGAGCTGGGAAAGCGCCAGGCCGACGGCATCGCGGAGCTGCATGGCGAGAAGCTAACGCTCCGTCACACCACGGAGTGCCCGCGGCATTCGCTCGGCGCGGACTACGAGGCGCGTGCCACCGCGGCCTTGGGGCCCGTGGGCATCTGTTCCTGCGCCCACTGCAACGACTCCTCGTACAACCCCGGCAACTTCGCCGCATCGAGCCCGATGCGACCCGCCGCCTCACCCGCGCTCTCCCAGAGTCCCAGTTCGTACGACTCCACGATCAGCAGCGGATCGGCGTACGGCCCCGTGCGGTCGAGCAGCGCGAGCTTCACGTCG
>JAEUJK010000399.1 GCA_016794735.1 Gemmatimonadota bacterium
GTGGTCGCGCTGCGCGCCGACATGGACGCCCTCCCGGTCACCGAGCTGGTCGACCTGCCGTTCAAGAGCACGGTCCGCACGATGTACAACGGCATGGAAGTCGGCGTCATGCACGCCTGCGGACACGACAACCACGTCGCCATCCTGATGGGCGTCGCCGAGATCCTCACGGCGATGAAACCACGGATCCCCGGCACCGTGAAGTTCCTCTTCCAGCCTGCAGAGGAAGGACTCGGCGGCGCCAAGGCGATGGTGGAGGACGGCGCCCTGATGAACCCGCGCGCGTCGGCGATCTTCGGCCTGCACGTGATGCCCGGCCCCCTCGGCTCGCTCAATGCGCGCCCCGGTGGCTTCCTTGCCGCCGCCGATGGCCTCGAGATCATCGTGAAGGGCCGACAGACGCATGGCTCCTCGCCGTGGCTCGGCGTCGACCCGATCGTGGTGTCGTCGCAGATCGTCCTTGGCCTCCAAACGATCGCCAGCCGGCAGATCAACGTGGCGGCCGCACCGGCGGTGATCACCGTCGGCATGATCCAGGGCGGCAACCGGGGGAACATCATCCCCGACAGCGTCGTCATGCTCGGCACGATCCGCACCTTCGACCCGGCCATGCGCGCCGAGATCCACGAACGCGTGAAGCGGACGACCGAGGACATCGCGCGCTCCGGCGGCGCGACCGCGATCGTCAAGCTGTCGACCGGCGGGTTGATCACCGTGAACGACAACTCGCTCTTCGACAAGATGACGCCCACGCTCAAGCGCACCGCGGGCGACGGCGGCTTCAACATCGTCGGCCCGGTGATGGGCTCGGAGGACTTCCCCGAGTTCACGCGCGAGATCCCGGGGCTCTTCTACGCACTCGGCGCGTCACCCAAGGGCAGCGACCCGGCAAAGCAGCCGGCGAACCACTCGCCGCTCTTCTTTGTCGACGAGGGAGCCCTTCCGGTTGGCGTACGTTCCCTCGCCAACCTGGCGCTCGACTACCTGCGCAGCGCAGGCGCGGTGCAGTAGGGGCACCGGTGCGGGAGCGGCCCGCGGATCCGGGCCGCTCCTCGACGTCGTGACTACTGGACGACGGCCTTCTTTCGCAGCGCCTCGATCTCCGCGATCTCGCGCGGTGCAAGGGCCGAGATGCGAATCAGCTTGCCGTCCTTGAGGATGTAGTCGTCCTCGATGCGCACGCCGACGTTCTTGTACTTCGTCGCCGCGGCGCGCGCGTGGGCAATCATCGCCCGGTTGCGTGGGGTGTCCGGCAGGTCGGCGAACACCTTCTCGCGCACGTAGATCCCCGGCTCGATCGTGAAGGCGTCGTGGTTCCCGAACAGGTTCCCCGGCACGTTGCCGAACTGCGACGGATCGTGCACGTCGAGCCCGATCCCGTGGATGAAGCCGTGGTAGATGTAGAGGTACCACTGGGGGCAGCTGCCATCCTTGTTGGCCCACGTGCCCGGGCAGAGGCCGAACGGCGGGTCGAACGACGCGGTCGCTGACTCGATGAGGCCGAGCCGCACCAGGCCGTCCTTGAGCACCACGTAGGCGCTGTCGGACGGGGTGTTGCGCGCCGTCCCCGGCTTGATCTGCCGCTCCGCCGCCTTCTGTGACTCGAGCACGATCTCGTAGATCGCGCGCGCTTCCGGTGTGTAGGTGCCGTCCACCGGCACGGTGCGCGTGATGTCGGCCGAGTAGCCGTCGAAGTACGCGGCCACGTCCATGAGCACGACCTCGCCCGACTTGGCCTCCCGCGACGACGCCGGCCAGTGGAGGATCGTCGAGTTGCCGCCGGAGCCAACGATCGAGCTGTATCCCGGCCCATCCGCACCGTGCTTGCGGTAGGTGGCTTCCATCACGGCCTGGATCTCGCTCTCGCGCATCCCCGGACGGATCACGCGCATCACCTCGTCGTGGGCGCGTGCGCTCACTTCCGCGGCCTTCGTCACCAGTGCCAGTTCGGCCTCGCTCTTCCGCGCGCGGAGCGCATCCATGGTGGGCGTGGCGTTCACCAGGCGGGCCTTGGGATGCCGCTGGCGCAGCCCCGCGATGAACGCCTGCTGGTAGGAGAGCGAGTCGCGCCCGATGAACTCGTTGGATTGCGCGTCGGGCACGACATGGAGAGGGATCCCGGCCGCCACCAATGAATCGACGACGTGCACGAGGTCATCGTTGAATCGCGCGCGCAAGCCAAGCTCCGTCCCGATCTCCGCGAGGGTCTTGCGGTCGCCGAGGTACAGTGCCGTGCGCGCATTGGGCTTCTCGACGAACAGGGTCGCCTCCGTGCGCCCCTTGGTGCGGGTCATCACGAAGGCCGCGTTCGACTCGAGGAACCCGGTGAGGTAGCGGAAATGCGGATTCTGGTAGAACGGCGGCCAGTGGTTCACCGGCTCACGTCGCCCGAACGCCAGGACGGCGCCATCGCCGACCCGTGCGGCCAGCGAATCGCGGCGCGCTGCGTATTCGGTAACCGGGATCTGCGCCGACAGCTCGACGGCGACGACTGTCAAGAGGGAGAGTACGGACACAATGCGCATGGCGCGTCTGGTGGGCACCGTGACAATGTACCCGCGCTCACCGTCCACCGGTCCCCGGGTGGTGCCGCCGCCCAGAGTACCGAGACTATCATTAGACCTCCCAGACCCCTTCCCCCTTTCGCGCACCAATGGCTGATCCCGTGTCTCCGATCGAGCGGTTGCAACCGTCCGACTGGGCGCAGATGCTCGCCAAGTACCGTGGCTCCATCCTCTGGAAGAGCCTGTGGCAACTGACCAACACCGCTGTGCTGTTCATCGGCATGTGGTACCTGACCCTGCGAAGCCTTGAAGTCGGGTACTGGCTCACCTTGCTCCTTGCGGTCCCGACGTCGTTGATGGTCGCCCGGCTGTTCATGATCCAGCACGACTGCGGGCATGGCTCATTCTTCAAGTCGACGGCGGCCAACACCGCGGTCGGGTACGTCATCGGGATCATCACCCTGGTCCCCTACACGTACTGGCGAAAGACCCATGCGATCCATCACGCCTCATCGGGCGACCTGGACGCACGGACCTTTGGCGATATCGACACCCTGACCGTCCGTGAGTACCTGAGCCGCACCCGGTTCAAGCGCTTCCTGTACCGGCTGTATCGGCACCCGATCGTCCTCCTGGTGATTGCGCCAGGGTATCAGTTTGTCCTCAAGCATCGACTCCCGCTGGACATCCCGCGCAGCTGGAAGCGGGAATGGCTGAGCGTCCATGCCACGAACATCGGGATCGCCGCGGTGGTCGCGTTCATGTGGTGGCTGGTCGGGCTCGAGCGCTTCCTTCTTGTTCAGCTCCCGATCACGCTGATCACGGGCGCGATTGGCGTCTACCTCTTCTACGTGCAGCACCAGTACGAGGACACCTACTGGCGCTACAAGGAAGCCTGGAACTACTACGCGTCGGGCCTCGAGGGCGCGTCGCACCTGGTGATGCCGAAAATCCTCCAGTGGTGCACGGCGAATATCGGGCTGCACCACATCCACCACGTGGCGAGCCGCATCCCGAACTACTCGCTGCAGAAGTGCTTCGACGAGAACCCGCTGCTCCAGCGCGCCACGAAGCTCACGCTCTGGACCAGCGTGCGGACGCTCCGGCTCACCCTGTGGGACGAGGACACGCGGCAACTCGTCGGCTTCCGCGAACTCAAGCGGATCCGGGCGCGCCTCGCCGAGGCTGGCGCGGCGATCCTCCCGACGAAACCGGAAGCGGTGCCCGCCTCCTGGCGTTAGGCATCATGAGGTGACACGAGGGTCCCGGCCACCACCGGGACCCTCGTCATGTCCGGGCCCCTGGAGCTCGCGACGCCTCAGGTGAAGACGCGCGCCAGTGCCTTGGCGAAGCGATCCACGATCTCGTCCACCTCGGCCTCGGTGACGGTGTACGGCGGCGCGATGATCGCGTGGTCGCCCACGACACCGTCCACGGTCCCCGCGCTGGGATACACCGCCACGCCGGCGTCCAATGAGGCGTGCTTCACCCGCTCCGCGACCCGCGCCGCCGGGGCAAACGGACGCCGCGTCGCCCGGTCCTCGACGAACTCGAGCGCGAGGAAGAGGCCCTGCCCGCGCACGTCCCCGACGTGCGGGTGTTCCCCAAAGACATCGTGCAGTCGATGGGCGAGGTACGTGCCGCGCGCAGCCGCGCGTGCCACCAGTCCCTCCTCGGCGATGATCCGCTGGACTTCGAGCGCCCCCGCGCAGGCGACGGGGTGCGCCTGGTACGTATGCCCGTGCACGAACACCCCAGAGCCACCCGACAGGCCGTCGATCACGCGGCCCGAGACGAGCAGGCCGCCGATGGGGACGTACCCACCGCCCATCCCCTTGGCGATCACCTGGATGTCTGGCGTCACGCCCTCGCGCTCCCACGCATGCGTGATCCCGGTCCGGCCCATGCCACACATGATCTCGTCGAGGATGAGCAACACGCCGTGGCGATCGCAGACCTCGCGCACCGCCGGGAAGTATCCCGGCACGGCACTCACGCACCCGGCCGTCGCCCCAACCACCGTCTCGGCGACAAAGGCGATCACCCGCTCCGGCCCGATGCGGACAAACTCGGCCTCGAGTTCGGCGGCGAGGCGCGCGACATAGGCAGCGTCCGCCTCGCCCGCTCCCTGCTCGTGGTACGGGAAACACGCGGACACCCGCGAGGTGTTCGGCATGAGGATGTCCTCGTACGGCTTGCGCCGACCGAGGTTGCCGCCGATGGCCAACGATCCGAAGCTGGCGCCGTGGTAACTCTGCCGGCGGGCGACGAAGTGGACGCGCCGCGATTCCCCTCGCTCCACGTGATACTGCCGCGCGAGCTTGAGCGCGCTTTCCACCGCCTCGGAACCGGACGAGACGAAGAAGGCGTGGGTCAGCCCGCCGGGCCGGTGCCCGACAAGCATCGAGGCCAGTTCCTCGGCCGGTGCGCTGGAGAAGAACCCCGTGTGGGCGTACGCCATCCGTCCGGCCTGGGCGCCGATGGCTGCGGCCACCCGCGCGTTCCCGTGCCCGATGCACGCGACCGCGGCGCCGCCCGACGCGTCGAGGATCTCCTGCCCGGTGTCGAGCGTGAGCCGGAGTCCTTCCCCGCGCACGGCCGTGGGGAGTCGAGCGCTGAGGGAACGGTGGAGGATCGAGGACACGCGGCGGGCACCGGGAGGAGGGCGACGGGAAGGTACCACCTCAGGTGCGGGAGCCGGGAGCCGAAACTTCGGGGAACGACCCGCGACATCATGACCAGCACCGCGTCCGAACCCCACACCCTGCCGGACCTCGAGCGCATCGCGTGCAAGTGCTGCGGGGGCGAGTCGCGGGTTTACGGTGCGGTGGAGTTCAACCGCACGTGCGAGGATCGCGAGGCCCCGGTGTTCCCGCCCACCGGCGTCGACATCCCGTATCACCGCTGCGCTTCGTGCGGCTTCATCTTCACGATTGCGTTCGACCACTTCGGCCCCGCCGAGTTCGGCGCGTACATCTACAACGAGGCGTACGCCCTCGCCGATCCGGACTTTGCCGGCCACCGGCCGGACGAGAACGCCCGGATGCTGCACCGGAACTTTGGGGCATCCGCGGCCGGCCTGAACGTGCTCGACTACGGCGGCGGAAATGGCCGCATGGCGGAACAGCTCCGCAACCTCGGCTTCACCGCCACCACGTACGACCCGTTCTACGCCGGCTCCGAGCGACCCGCAGGGCTGTTCGACCTGGTCACGGCGTTCGAGGTCCTCGAACACACGACCACGCCGCGCGAGACGCTGG
>JAEUJK010000061.1 GCA_016794735.1 Gemmatimonadota bacterium
CTTCGCGCCACGCCGAGTCCGGGAGATGGCGGAGCCGGACCAGGATCTGGTTGGCCAGCTCGGCCCGGTAGCTTAACGGTATGGGCACGTCTTTCAATGTGACTTGGATCACCCGTCCGGGCAAGGCGCGCCCCGGGCGGAGGTGCCACGCGCCGCGCGGTGTGGCCGCCGATCAGCTCTTGGCCTTGCCCTTCACCACGATGCGATAGATGAGCAGGAAGACCCCCAGGGTGAGGAGGAGATGTATCCAACCCGGGGCTTCAGTCGTGAATGTGGCAAAGGCCCACACGCCAAGCATCACGAGGGCAGCGGCGATTCCGAGGTCCATTTGACGAGGGTCCGGCGGTGGGTGTAGACTAGGATCGAGCGTAAGATAAGGGGCGAAGAGACCGATTTTTTGAGCCAACAAGTCCAACGTAGGGGTCCAACAGGTTGGTTGACGTCATGCCCCAGCGCGGGGAAGGCGGAAGGCTGGCTGAGGATCTTATTCCTATCGTCTGGGCTTCAAAAAACCCTCTTCGTTCCCGACTTTAGAAGGGCCCTGGCACTGCCGGGGCCCTTCGTCGTTTCCCGCCCATGGGAACTCCCCCTCGCGTGACCGTGTTGGAGAGTGGCACGGGGGCGACGTGGGGATGGCGCGCTCCGTCCACCCTCCCACCCGGTCTCCCGTGCCCGTCGTTACCGTCACCCGCCGCCTCAGGTTCAACGCCGCCCACCGGATTCACAATCCCGCGCTGAGCGACGCTGAGAACACGGCAATGTTCGGGAAGTGCAACAACCCGAACTGGCACGGGCACAACTACACGCTGGATGTGTCCGTGACGGGTCCGGTGGACCCGGTGTCGGGCTACGTCATGGACCTCGGGCACCTGCGCGACCTCGTGGAACGCGAAATCCTCGACAAGGTCGACCACCGCAACCTGAACCTGGACGTGCCCTTCATGCAGGGGATCAACCCCACGAGCGAGAACCTCGTGGTGGCGATCTGGAACGTCCTCTCGCCCCAGGTGACGCCGGCGCGGCTGACGCGGCTCAGGCTGTGGGAGACGGAGCACAACTTTGTCGACTATCATGGTGAGTCTGCATGACCTCTCCTATGCCCTGGCAGATCAAGCCCGTTGAGACCGACGACGCCCCGTTCGCGGGGGCGGAGTGCCTCGAGTTCGAGAACCTCGTCCGCCGCCAGCTCGAGCTGGTGGGGGAGGATCCGGCCCGCGAGGGGCTGGTGCGCACCCCGCACCGGGTGGTGAACGCGATGCGCTTCCTCACCCACGGGTATGCCCTCAAGGTCGAGGACGTCGTGGGCGAGGGGATCTTCGCCGAGGACCACGAGCAGATGGTGATGGTGCGCGACATCGAGCTGTACTCGATGTGCGAGCACCACATGCTGCCGTTCTTTGGGAAGGCGCACATTGCCTACATCCCCAACGGGAAGATCGTCGGGCTGAGCAAGCTGCCGCGCATCGTGGACATGTTCGCCCGCCGGCTGCAAGTGCAGGAGCGGCTGACGGGCGAGATCGCGGAGGCGATCCAGGAGGTGCTGGACCCGCGCGGGGTGGGGGTCGTGGTGGAGGCCTACCACCTGTGCATGATGATGCGCGGCGTGGAAAAGCAGAACTCGCGGACGGTCACGTCGGCCCTGGTCGGGTGCTTCCGCGATGACGCGCGCACGCGAGACGAGTTCCTGCGGCTCGCGTACGCGCCGGATCGCTAGGGGGTCCGGCACGCCGGCACGCCGGCGCGGCCAGACGCGTCCACACCACGTCCCGCGCGGCTCAGTCGGCCGCCACGTCCCCCGCGTCGGCGAATGCGCCCTCGCCGGTGTCGAGCAGGTCGCGCCGGTTCGGTCGCGTCGCCGTGTCGTGCGTGGGGTCGATGCCGGCGTCGCGCTCGTCGGGACGGTGTCCGTTCGCCCCATGCCCGCGCGCGGCCTCATCCGGACGCTGGGCGCGGAGCAGGGCGGCGATGGC
>JAEUJK010000103.1 GCA_016794735.1 Gemmatimonadota bacterium
TCGATCGTCGAGCGCACCCGCGAGATCGGGATTCGCAAGGCGATCGGCGCGAGCAGCCGCGACATCCGCACGCAGTTCCTGGCCGAGTCGGTGGCGATTGCCGCGGCGGGAACCTTCCTTGGCGCGGTGATCGGGATCGGCCTGTCGGTGCTCGTGACCCTCGGCTTCCGCATCGCCACCGGTGCGCCGATCTACCCATCGGTCACACTGAGCACCTTGCTCGTCGCGATCGGCACCTCGGCCGGTGTGGGGCTCGCGTTCGGGACATATCCAGCGCGGCGGGCGGCGCGGCTTCCTCCCATCGTCGCCATCGGCCACGAGTGACACGAGCTAGTGCGCGTGACGCGCGCGATGTTCGCGGACGCGGCGCACCGACTCCCACACGTTGGCCACGAGCAACCCGCCGGGGAGCCACCAGACCGCGCCGATCCAGGTGAAGAACCCCCATGCCGTGACGCCGGTGAGGGCCCCGAACCACACCTGCTGTCGAGGCTTTGGGGGTGAGGTGGGCGGGTCACTCACCATGAACAGCGCGAAGTACAACGCCGCATGCAGGTCCGGCGACCGGAACAACTCGGCCACGCGCGTCGCGTCCCCGAGGTATGCAGAGCCGGTGGCGAGCAGGTAGTAACTCCCGAGGAAGGCGAGGACCACCGGCACCTTGTTCAGCCGGTCGCAGATGAACACGCCGAGCCCCACGAGCAGGAGCAGCCAGGCGGGGTGTGCGTCGGGGAGTGCGCCCCACCATCCCTGCCCGCTGCCGAAGGCGTAGTACGCGGCCACGAGGGCGAGGGCGGCCGGGTTGAACGTGTTGGCATGGCGCGCCCGCACGACGTACTTGCTGGCGACACCGAGTGCAGCACTGAGGGCGCCGACGTGCCATGGTGTGTGCGGTGCGAGCACCATGGCGACGATGAGCGCGGTGAGGATGGCGCCATCGGGAAAGGTCCAGCGCTTGCGCCGCCACCGGAGCACGGGCACATCGACCGCGACGGCGCCCAACAACGCCCCGGCCACGAGCGGGCCGACGAGGTGTGGCCCGGTGACCACCATCGCGACGACGAGCAACGGCATGAAGAGGGCAATCAGCAGCCCCTTCGGCGTGCGCAGCAGGCGGGGAAGGGCGAGCACGCGCCTAACGGGGCCAGGCGCCGACGATCGTCCGCGTCCCGTGGCCGTCGATCACGAAGGCGGCCAGTCCCTCGGCCTCGAGGAAGGCGAGGCCGGCGGTCGGTCCAAGGGCAAACGCCGCCGTACTGGCCGCATCCGCGGCCATCGCGGTCGGGGCGAGCACGCTGACGCTGGCGAGCCCGGTGGCCGCGTGTTGCGTGCGGCCGTCCAGGAGGTGCGCGCCACGTTCGTACGTCGCCGTCGTGCACACCGCGCGGCCGTTGAGCGACAGCGCGGTCGCGAGCGTGGCCGGTGCAAAGGGATCGCGGATCCCCACGCGCCACCCCGTGCCACGCGCGTTGCGCCCCGACGCGAACACGTCGCCGCCGGCATCGATGGCGTAGTCGCCGAGCGGGCCAAGCACGCGGGTCGCCAGGTCAATCGCCATCCCCTTGGCGACGGCGCCAAGGTCGAGCTGCACCGGGCGACGCAACAACACGCGGCTTGCGGTCGCGTCGCAGGTCACGTCGCGCCAGGTGCCGGTGCCGTCGGCCACCGGGGCCGCGTCGCCCGTCGCGTGGTGGCGATTGTACCCGACGCGATGGAGCGCCTCCCCGAGGCACGGGTCGAACGCCCCGTCGGTGCGCTCCGCCACGTCCAGCGCAAACCGCAACGCGTGCATGAGGAGCGGGCTCACCGTCACCCAGGTGCCGGGTTGACTACACAGTTGTTGCAGCTCGCTCGACGGGTCGAACCGGGTGCAGCGGGCCTCCACGGCGCGGAACCATCCCAACGCCTCCTCGATCGCCGGCACGCACTCGTCGTCCCGTCGCCCGCCACCAACGGCGATGGTGACCGTGGTGCCCATCGCGACGATGGTCCGGCCCACGGCATGATGTTGTGGCGCGTCCATGGCGACGCCGGACCCGCCGCTCACTTGCCGCGCGACGTCGACAAGGCGTCCAGCACCGCCATGTAAAACGCGTCACTGCTCGCCGTCGCGCCCGAGATGATGTCGACGTCGGCCGTCTGCCGCTCGATCACCTGGGCCGGCAGCCGCTCCACGATCGAGCAGGGCCAGCGCGTCATGCACCGCGAGATCTCGGCGTACACCACCTTCTGCCCGACGATCTCGATGCGCACCTCGATGTCGCCATGGCGCGAGGATCCGTAGCCGTGAAAGGCGCCGTCGCGCAGCGGCTTCACGACCTTGGGTACCGGGGTACTCGTCGCACTGTCCGTGGCGACTGGTGGAGCGGCCGCAGGCGCGGGGGGCGCCACGTACTCCGGAATGGCTGGCACGTTCTGGCGCGGCGTACTGTCGACCGGCGCGGCCGCGACGGTTGGGGTCGGTACCGAGTCGGTCGCCGTGGTTGCGACCTGCTTGGGCGTGGCAGCCCTCGGGGCGACTGACGTGTCGACCGCAACCACGCGTGCGGCCGGCGGTGCATCCTGCAGCGCGGCGACGGTATCGCGCAGCACCTGGAGTGGCGAGCTGTCCGGGGCAGCGACCGGTGCTTCGCGGCGACCTGCGGCACGTCGCGCCGCCATTTCGAGGTCGAGCGCCTCGGCTGCGGACTGGGTGCGCACGTATCCCGCGCTGTACACGGCGAATACCGCCGCCGAACTGATCGCCACCAGGGGTCG
>JAEUJK010000172.1 GCA_016794735.1 Gemmatimonadota bacterium
GAGACCCGGGTGACACGCGAGAGGTCGGCAAAAAAACCAGGGTAGGAGACGTCGACCGAGGCCGGATGGTCGAGCGGGAGGGTCACCCCGGTGACCGCGGACAATATGGCGAAGGCCATCGCGATCCGGTGGTCATGATAGGTGGCGATGGGGGCACTCGTGATGGTGCCCCCCCCCTGCACCACGAATCCGTCGGGGCGCTCATCGGCGTCCACGCCACACCGTCGCAGGTTCTCCACCATGGCGGCCAACCGATCACTCTCCTTGACCCGCAGCTCGGCCGCCCCCGACAGCGTGGTCTCTCCGTCGGCCATCGCGGCCAACACGCCCAGGATCGGGACTTCATCGACGAGGTCGGGGACCTCGTGCGCCTCGATGGCCGTCCCCCGAAGCGGTGACGCGTGGACGACCACGTCCCCCACCGGCTCACCCCCGGTGATGCGCTCGTTATGCACGTCGAAGATCCCGCCCATCCGTTCGAGCACGCGGAGGAACCCGGTGCGGCGGGGATTGAGGAGCACGCCGCGCAGGGTCAGTGATCCTCGCGCCGACGCGGTGGCCAGTGCCGCAAAGAAGGCGGCGGATGACGGGTCTGCGGGGACGTCGTAGGACGCGGCAGGAAGGGCCAGGGGCGGCGTCAACTCGAGCCACCCGTCCCGCGACACCAGGTCCACCCCAAGCGACTGCAGCAGGCGCTCGGTATGGTCGCGCGTGGGCATGGGCTCGCGGAGCGCGACCGGCACCCCCGCACACAATCCGGCGAGGAGGATGCCACTCTTCACCTGGGCACTGGGCACGTCGAGGTCGTAACGCACCGAGCGCAGCCCCCCGCCCCGCACCTCCATGGGGAGCGTCCCTGGCGACGCCCCGCGCCAGTAGATCCCCGCTCCCATTTCGGCGAGCGGTCGTGCGATCCGCTGCATGGGTCGCGCACGGAGCGAGGCATCACCGTCGAGAACAGCCACGCTCTCCTGTGCCGCGCACACCCCGGCCAGCAGCCGCGCCGTGGTTCCCGAGTTCGCGCAATCGAGGGATGCCTCGTCGGGCGCATGGCGGAGTCGCAGGCCGTGGCCATCGACGGTGACGACTGGCGCCGGTTCCGCGGCTGCCCTCCCGAGTTGGGCCAGGCACCGCGCGGTGGCCCGGGTATCCTCGGAGGCGAGGAGCCCGCGGATCTCCGAGCGACCCGTCCCCAACGCCGCGAGGATCAGCGCGCGGTGCGAGATCGACTTGTCGCCCGGCAGGTCAACGACCCCCTGGACCACGAGCGTGCGCATGTTAACGCAGCCAGCCTTCCAGCGCGGTGGCCAGGTCGGTCTTCTCGTCGCGGTACTTCACGATCACCGGCGTCTGCAACGAGAGCCCCTCGGCCTCGCCCCAGGTCCCGCGCACCTGGCGCGCGCCCGGGACCACCACGGCCCCGGGCGGCACCTCGAGTGGCGTGGTGGCATTCCCGCGGTAGACCTTCTCGTGCACCAGGTCGTAGATCGGTGTCCCGCGCGTGAGCACGACCCCGGCGGCGAGGACGGCGCGGGCACGCACGACCGTGCCCTCATACACCCCGGCGTTGCCACCGACGATCACGTCGTCCTCGATGACCACGGGCGAGGCGTTCACCGGCTCGAGCACGCCGCCGATCTGCGCCGCCGCACTCAGGTGCACACGCGCCCCCACCTGCGCACACGAGCCCACGAGCGCATGCGAGTCGATCATGGTGCCGGGGCCGACCCACGCCCCAACGTTCACGAACATCGGCGGCATGCAGACCACGCCGGGCGCGAGATAGGCGCCCGAGCGCACCGACGAACCACCCGGCACCACGCGCACCCCGTCGGCGAGGGTGAACCGCCGCACGGGAATCGTGTGCTTGTCGAAGAACGGAAAGACCCCCTCGTCGTCCATGCGGACCACGCGGCCGACACGAAAGCCGAGCAGGATCCCCTGCTTCACCCACGGCACCGCGCGCCAGGTGCCGCTGTGGTCGCGCTCCGCCGCGCGCAACTCTCCGTGCTCCAACGCGTCGATGAGCTGGGCGACGACGATCTCGGCGTCGGGGGGTAGCGCCACCCCGGGAGGATAGGCGGCGAGTTCGCCGATCTGTGCGGCCAGCGCCGCGACGCGATCGCCACCCATCTAGATCGCCACGCCGGCGGTGCGGAGTGCCTCGCGCACCGCACCTTCATTGGTGGAGGCGAGCGGCACCAGCGGCAGCCGGACGTGGGCGGTCATGCGGCCCATCATCGCCAGGGCCGCCTTCACCGGGATCGGGTTGGACTCCACAAAGGCCGCGTGCATCCACGGCAGGAGCCGTCGGTGCAGCCCTCGTGCGACCGCGTAGTCACCCGAGGCGCACGCCTCGACCAGCTGGGCCATCGCCCGCGGGGTGGCATTGCTGGTGACCGAGATGACCCCGTCCCCGCCTAACGCCATGACCGGGAGCGTCAGCCCATCGTCGCCGGACAACACCATGAAGTGGGGCGGCCGGTCGCGCAGGATGTCGCCGATCTGGCCGACGTTCCCCGATGCTTCCTTGATCCCGACCACGTGGGGCAGCTCGGCCAGGCGCAACGCCGTGCGTGCCTCGATGTTGCTCCCCGTGCGTCCCGGCACGTTGTAGACGATGACCGGCAGGTCCACCGCGTCGGAGATCGCGCGAAAGTGCGCCTCGATGCCGCGCTGCGGCGGCTTGTTGTACATCGGGGACACATGCAGGGCATGTGTAGCACCGAGCCGCTGGGCCGTGCGCGTGAGCGCAATCGCGCGCGCCGTGTCATTCGCCCCTGCCCCGGCCACGACCGGGATCCGCCCTGCCACCTGCTCCACGGTGATGGCCACCACCCGCTCGTGCTCCGCCGGCGTGAGGGTCGCCGCCTCACCCGTGGACCCACAGGGCACCACGAAGTGGACGCCCTCACGCACCTGCCATTCCACGAACGCCCGAAGCGCGGTTTCATCGACGGCGCCATCCGCCGTGAACGGCGTCACGAGGGCCGTCCCGCAACCGGTGAGGGGGCGTACCGTCATCGCGTCAACCCGAGCACATCCCGCATGGTGAACACTCCTTGTCTGCCGCGCAGCCAGCGGGCCGCATGCAGGGCGCCGTCGGCGAACACGCGCCGGTCGCGCGCTTCATGGGAGAGCGAAATCTGTTCGAACGGTCCGTCGAAGACGAGGGTGTGCGTGCCGGGCACATTGCCGAGGCGCACACTGGTCACCGCAATCTCGCGCCCCAACGTCGCCGACGCGGCCTCGCGTAACGTCACCGCCGTGCCAGAGGGTGCATCCAGCTTGGCGCGATGATGCGTCTCGACGATGGCCGCGTCGTATTGCGGATGCGGGGCGAACAACGCACCAGCGCGTGCACCAAGTTCGGTGAGCAACGCCACACCGAGCGAAAAGTTCGAGGCCAACAGCAGCGCACCGGCACAAGCTCGTGCCTCCTCGATCACGCGGGGATGTTCCGACTGCCACCCCGTCGTCCCGCAGACCACCGGAATCCCGGCCTCGAGACAGGCGCGGACGTTCATCGCGGCCGCAGTCGGCACGCTCACCTCGATGGCGACGTCCACCCGACCGGCAAACCCGGCGATGGCTGCCGCGCCCAAGTTGCCCGACGCGCCGAGCACGGCCACGACCTCCGCGTCGCGTTCCGCCGCGAGGGCCTCGATCGCGCGTCCCATGCGACCGTCCCCGATGATCAGCAACCTCATGCGTCCCCCGGGAAGAAGGCGTGATGCAGCCGACCCATCGCGGTCGACACCTGGTCCCCATCGACAATCATCGTGAGGTTGATCGCACTCGCGGACAACGAGAGCATGTGCACCCGCAACTCACGCAGCGCGCCCAGGGCGGCGGCCATCGCCTCGCTCGACTCGCCCATGCCGGCACCGACGAGGGCCACGATCCCGCGATTCCGTTCGACCGAGACATCGCCCAGCTGCGACAGCTCGACCACGAGCGAATCCAGGTGCGTGGCATCGTCGATCGTCACGCTCACCGAGATCTCCGACGTGGCCACCACGTCCACCGAGGTGCGATGCCGGTCGAAGATGTCGAAGATGCTGCGCAGGAACCCGTGCTGGAGCAGCATACGCGGGCTCCGCACCTTCACGATCGTCACCCCGGACTTGCCGGCAATGGCACTCACCGGCCGGCGCGGCGCCTCGAAGGTGATGAGTGTGCCGGTCCCCTGCGGCTTTCGCGAATTGAAGATCCACACGGGAATCCCCAGGCGCACCGCCGGCGAGATGGTGCTCGGGTGCAGCACCTTGGCCCCGAACGACGCGAGCTCGCTCGCCTCGTCGAACCGGATGCGGTCGATCAGGCGGGCCGACGGGACCACGCGCGGGTCAGCCGTCAACATGCCGTCGACGTCGGTCCAGATCTCGATGGCCTCCGCGCCTAACGCGGCACCGAACAGCGACGCACTGTAGTCCGACCCGCCGCGCCCCAACGTGGTGACGATCCCGTGGTCCGTCGCGCCGACATATCCACCAACCACGGGCACCTGGCCCTGCGCCAGCAGCGGACGCAGCAGCCGTTGCGACGCCTCGGCGATGCGATCGGGACGGGGCTCCGCCTTCTCGAACTGATCGGTCGTGATCATCACGGTCGTGGGATCGACCCACGTCGCCGGGATCCCGCGCTCACGGAACGCGGCCACCACCAGCACGCTCGACAGCAACTCGCCCTTGGCGGCAATCGCGTCACGCGCCCGCGCGGTGGCGTGGCCCAGCGTGGAGAGTGCCTCGGCGAGGTGCGCCAGCTCATCGAAGGTCACCCCGAGTTCGGCCTGCACCTCGTGGAGCCCGGGCCCCGGCTTGAGCAGCCGTTCCGCCGCTTCCATGTGCCGGTCGCGCAGCGCCTCCACCCCACGAATGGCCGAGATGAGCTGGCCTTCGGAGGCCTGTTGCGTAATCGCGATCAGCGCATTGGTCGCACCACCCAGCGCGGACACGACCACCATCGGCTGGCGCGGCAAGCGCTCGCGAACGATCGCGGCGGCGCGATCGATCGCATCGGCATCGCCCACCGAGGTGCCGCCAAACTTTACGACGATCATGCGAGCGGCACCGCCCCCTGCGCCACGAGGACCTCGGCGTTGAGGATCGAGCCACCGGCTGCGCC
>JAEUJK010000177.1 GCA_016794735.1 Gemmatimonadota bacterium
GAGATGGCAGCGCGGTTGGGTGTCGAGGCCGTGTTCGTGGGCTACGAACATGCCGGGCTCGTGGCCGATGCCGCGCCGCTCGATGCATGGGACGTGGCGTTCATCGGGGCTGACGCGGCGCGAAGTGAGGTGCTCTTCTCGCCCGCTTACGTCGGGATCGAGGCGACCTATCTCGTGCGCTCGACGCTCCCCGCCACGCGCACCACCGACGTCGATCGGCCGGGCGTCCGCATCGCCGTCGCGGACCGGAGTGCGTATCACCTCGCGCTGCAGCGCATCGTGAAACACGCGACGCTCGTCACCGCTCCCGGGTTGCCCGCCTCCGAGACGGTGTTCGTCAGCGAGCAGCTCGAGGCACTCGCGGGACTGCGTCCGCACCTCATGGACGTGGCCGCGCGCGTCACCGACGTGCGCGTGCTCGATGACGCGTTCCTCACCGTGCAACAGGCCATTGGAGTGCCGCGATCGCGCGAGCGCGCGGCATCGTGGGTGGCCGGGTTTGCGCGGGAGGTCGTCTCGTCAGGCCTGGTGGCGCGTTTGGTGGCGCACCACGGCGTGCAGGGCCTCGTCCTGGGAGACGCGAGCGAGGGCACCTAGCTGCGAAAGCTCGGCGTCGCTCAGGTTCGGTGCGTCCAGGGCGCCAAACGCTGCCACGTCGGAGCGCAGCTGCTCGGGCGCGTCCGCGCGAGCGTCGGGACCCTCCATGCGGAAGCGCGCCGGCGATTGCACGCCGAACAACAACGCGCGCTCGAGGCCGGGCCAGCGGGTGAGAGTGGGCTCCACACCAGCCGCGCGGGCAAAGCGATCGCACACGAGGTGCATGCGCTGGACCTGCGGTCCCCCGCGCGCCGCGCGATAGCCAGCGATGCCATCGCGCATTTCGGCGTCGGTTGGAGTCGGGATGCGGCCGCTCCAGCAGTACGCGATCCAGCGCGCCTGCAGCTCCATGGGCGTGAAGTACGGACCTGATTGCTCGAACATCCCGACGAACGCCAGCCCGGGCAGGTCGGGATGGATGGACAGCGCGTGCAGGTCGATATGGCTCGCGTCGAGGTCGAGTGTCGCGCGAATGTCGGGCGCGAGGAAGGGCAGGTCGAGCGTGTATCCCGTGCCGAGCATGATGGCGTCGACGTCCTCGTGCGTGCCATCGGTGAAGGTGACACGATGTCCGTCGACCCCCGCGATCCAGGGGCGCGGGTGGATGCGCCCCTCCGCCACGAGGGGCAGGTAGTACTGGTTCTGCGTGAACCCGGCTTCGTACGGGTCCTCGGCGTGGCACGGTGCGCCGAACTGGTGCGGGTGCCCGCTCGTGCGCACGATGAGCTCGCGAAACGTCGCGGCCAGGACGTCGGCCGGGTAGGCCTGCGCTGCGAGCGCGGCATACCGCGTGTAGACCCGGTGTTCGATGGGCACACCAGCCAGGAGCTTCTGCAGCACGTAGCGGTGACGTCGCGACGCGACGATCACGCGACTCGCTCCCTTGAGCGCGAGTTCACTCGCAATCTCGACGGCGCTGATGCTGTGCCCGGCCACCAGCACCCGTTGGCCCTGAAAGGGCGCGGGGCCGCGATACGACGCCACGTGCGACGTGCCGCCCGGTCCGGTAAAGGTGGAAAGCCCGGGAACCGTCGGGATGCTCGGGCGTCGATACCGGCCCGAAGCCACGATCACCCGCGCAAACGGAGCCGTATGCACCGTGCCCTGGTCGTCGCGCCAACCCACCAGCCACCCATCGGCGTGGCGTGAGATGGACTCCACGCGACACCCGAGTCGAGCGTCCCGCAGGATGCCGGCATCTGCTGCAAACTGTTGGAGGTACGCGCCGATGGCGTCGCCGGTGGGATAGGCGGCGGTGCCCGCGGGGTGTGGACGGTCGCTGAACGCGGTCGTGATGCGGCTGGTGTTGGTGCGCATCCCGGGCCACACGCTGCTGTCGGGATCGCCCACGCGCCAATGCCCGCCCACGCGCAACGCGGCGTCGAACACCACCGGGTGAAAGCCCTCGGTGGCGAGATATCGCGCCGCGATCAGTCCCGCCGGTCCGCCCCCGACGACCGCGACCCCTGCCCGGTCGGTCACCGGACGACGGTCGCGATCGGCAGCTCGACCCGCGTGGGGTGGCGCGCGTCGCGCAGGATGGTGAGTCGCGGCGCGCCGGGGACCGCGAGGTGCGTGTGCCGGTCGGCGCCGTTGATGGTGAGCCGGATGCGATGCCCCACGTTGAAGCGCCGGGCGGTCGGCAGGAGGTCCAGTGTCACGGGCTCAGGCGCCGAGCCTAACGGCTTGACGTCGGTGCTCCGGCCGCTGGGCCAGGGGAGGCCCAGGTTGCGGTATGGCGGGCGGCCCTGCGTGCGTCGTGAAGCGCGCAGCACCCCTTCCGTCACGTAGGTCGAGCGGCCGTCGGGACCGACGTCACTCAGGGTGACCATGAGGTCGGCGTCCTGGGTCGAGGAGGTGAGCCAGACGTGCACGATGGGGTGCCCGATCACCTCGACCGCGCGCGTGAGCGGGGCCGTGGTGTAGCTGAAGCCGCGCGCGTCGTTGGCCGCG
>JAEUJK010000213.1 GCA_016794735.1 Gemmatimonadota bacterium
CGCGGCCATTCCTCGTTCGGGTAGAACCGCACCTTCCCCTCGATCGTGGAGTAGCTCCCGTCGTTGACCGAGAAGAACGACCCCTGCAGGCCGAACGAGGTCAGGCCGGTGACCATGCGCTCGTACTCCCCGGAGATGTACTCGAAGGGAATGCCGAGCGGGTTCAGGCTGAGGATGTTTGCGCGCGCTTGCTGCGCGCCGGCAACCGACGCCGACAGGACCAGCGCCGACAGGATGGACATGGGTCGAACGAAACCGCGAGTGCTCACTCGCATCGTGTGCTCCTCTGTGATGTGGTGTGCCAGGCCAACTTGCCTTGGTCCGGGTCTCCCCGGCCGTTAGCTTTCAGCCTCCCGAATTGTACTCCCCGGTCCCGCTGACGTGCCCCGCTCCTATTAGAGGTGTCAGCGCCCCGTTTCCCGAATATGAGCATCTCGTACGAAACCAAGAAGGCAGATGGTGCGGAGCGGTTGATTTCAGTGGTCATCCCCACTGACGTCGTCGACAAGGCGCACCAGGACACCGCGCGCAAGCTCGCGTCGAAGGTCTCCATCCCCGGCTTCCGCCCCGGGAAGGCACCGACCGCCATGGTGCTCAAGCGCTTTGGCGATACCATCAAGGCCGAGGCGCTCGATGCCCTCGTGCAGCAGGCGTACCGCGAGGTGCTGGACAAGGAGAACCTCAAGGTCGCCGCCCAGCCGCACGTTCACGACCTCAAGGCCGACGATGGCCAGCCGGTCACCTTCGAGCTGCACCTCGAGGTGCGTCCTGACGTCGTCCTCGCCCGCACCAGCGGGTTCAAGGTCACCCGCACCGAGCGGGTCGTCACCGACGAACAGGTCGCCGAGCAGATCGAGGCGGTGCGGGAACAGCGCGCCAACTGGACGCCGCAGGAGAGCAAGCCAATGGAAGGCGACCTGGTCACGGTCGTCCTCGCCACCGCCGAAGAAGACGGCACGATCCCCGAGGGCAAGGAATACAAGATCGTCCTGGGTGCCGGGCATGCGATCCCCGGGATCGAGGAGCTGATCACCGAGCTGGCCCCCGGCGGCACCGCCGAACGGGCCGTCCGCTGGCCGGACGACTTCCCCGACGAGAGCCAGCGCGGGAAGTCCAAGACGGTCCGGGTGACCCTGAACGACGTGAAGCGGAAGTCCCTCCCCGACCTCGACGACGCCCTCGCGGCCGAGGTCGGTGATTTTGACTCCCTCGCCGCCTTCCGGGAGGCCGTCCGCAAGGACATGGTCGAGGCCGCCGAGCGCGAGGCTGACTCCGACGTCCGGGCCAAGCTCCTGGACGAGCTGATCGCCGCCAACCCGTTCGACGTCCCCGGCGCCTGGGTCCACCAGCTCATCGACGGGTACGCCAACGCCTACCAGATCCCTGACAGCGAGAAGGAACGTTTTGCCGGGCAGTTCCGCCCCACGGCCGAGCGTCAAGTAAAGCGTGATCTAATCGTCGAAACTCTGGCCGAAACTGAGAGCCTGAAGGCCACCGAGGCCGATGTCGACGACAAAGTCACGGAGCTTGCAGTGAAGCGGGGCCAGAACCCGGGCCAGGTCTACGCCGCCCTTCAAAAGGCGGGACGGCTCACGGAACTGGAGCGGGGTATCACCGAGGACCGGGTCTTCAAGTGGCTCTTTGAACGCAACACCATCGAGTAGCCCAACATGCCGAGCATCTACGCACCGTACGTCATCGAGCGGTCACCCCGCGGGGAGCGGACGTACGACGTCTTCTCCCGACTCCTCATGGACCGCATTGTGTTCCTGGGGACTCCCATCAATGACGATGTCGCCAACATCATCATTGCGCAGTTGCTCTTCCTGGATGCCGACAACCCGGGACGAGACATCAACATGTACATCAACTCGCCGGGCGGCAGCGTCTCCGCTGGCCTCGCGATCTACGACACCATGCAGTTCCTGCGGTCCCCGGTGTCGACGATGTGCATGGGGATGGCGGCGTCGATGGGTGCGTTCCTCCTGGCGGCCGGCACCTCCGGCAAGCGCCTCGCGCTCCCGCATTCGCGCATCATGATCCACCAGCCGCACCAGAGTGGTGGCGGTGGGTCAGCGTCCGACATCGAGATCCAGGCCAAGGAGATCCTCTACCTCAAGGGGAAGATGAACGACCTCCTGGCCAAGCATACGAAGCGGACCCTCGAGGAAATCGAGCGCGACACGGATCGCGATCGCTGGATGTCTGCCGACGAAGCGAAGGGGTACGGCCTCGTCGACAGCATCGTGGTAAGCCGGAGCGAGAATCCGGAAGGTGCACGGCCCGTGATGGCGGGCGTCTAGGACGTAACGGGAAGGATGTGAGATGTCGCACATCCTTCCTGCCGTCCCCTTTGCTTGACGCCCGTTGACGCCGTCCCTTAGATAGATGGCGGAGGTCGGACGTCTCCTTTTGGGAGTGCCATGTCGCACGACAAACACCTGCGGTGCTCATTTTGCGGCAAGTCCAAGGACTCGGTGCGGAAGTTCATCTCCGGGCCCTCGGTCTACATCTGCAATGAGTGTATTGCCCTCTGCAACGAGATCCTCGCGGAAGACGAAGAGCGCGAGGTCGCTGAGGCCATTACCCAGGTCCCGACGCCGCACGAGATCAAGGACGTCCTCGACCAGTATGTGATCGGGCAGGAGCAGGCCAAGAAGGCGCTCGCCGTGGCGGTCTACAACCACTACAAGCGCATCAACGCCGGCGCCCCGCGCGAGAACGAGGTCGAGCTCGACAAGAGCAACATCCTCCTCATCGGGCCGACGGGCGTCGGGAAGACCCTCCTCGCGCAGACCCTCGCCCGCATCCTCGATGTGCCGTTCACCATCGCCGATGCCACCACGCTGACCGAAGCCGGCTACGTCGGCGAGGATGTCGAGAACATCCTCGTCCGCCTCCTCCAGGCCGGCGACTTCAACGTGGCCGAGTGCGAACGCGGCATCGTCTACATCGACGAAATCGACAAGATCGCCCGCAAGAGCGAGAACCCGAGCATCACCCGCGACGTCTCGGGCGAAGGGGTGCAGCAGGCCCTGCTCAAGATCCTCGAGGGCACCGTGGCCTCGGTCCCGCCGCAGGGCGGGCGCAAGCACCCGCAGCAGGAATACATCCAGATCAACACGAAGGACATCCTGTTCATCTGCGGCGGTGCCTTTGACGGGCTCGAGAAGGTGATCGAGGCCCGCACCGGCCGTCGCCAGATCGGGTTCGCCGGCGAGGCCCTGACGGCCAACGGCAAGAGCAAGGGGAAGGACGCGGAGAAGACCAACCCGTTCGCCGAAGTCGAACCGGACGACCTCCTGCGCTTCGGACTCATCCCCGAACTCGTCGGCCGCATGCCGGTCGTCGTGCCGCTCCAGGCGCTGGACGAAGTCTCCCTGGTGCGCATCCTGAAGGAGCCGAAGAACGCGCTCACCAAGCAGTACGTGAAGCTCTTCGAGCTCGAGGATGTGAAGATCACCTTCGAGGAAACCGCCCTGCGCGCCATCGCCGAGAAGGCGCTCAAGCGCGGCACCGGCGCTCGCGGGCTGCGCGCCATCCTGGAGGAGACCCTCATGGAGATCATGTTCGATCTCCCGAGCCGCGAGGACGTGATCGAGGTCAAGGTCACCGAGTCGTGCATCGTCAACGGCGCCCCGCCGCTGCTCGAGATCGCACCAAAGCGGCAAAAGAAAGAGGCCTGAGGACGGGCCGGCAGACGGCAGGCGGCAGGACGGCAGGGTCCCTGACCCGCAACGACCTGTCACAGCGGACTCCACCGCGCGGGGCCCCGGCGAATGCCGGGGCCCCGTTTGTCAGGAACCGGCCGGCTGATCGCGGGTGATTAGCTTCCGAACTCAGCCCGCCCCGCCGCCTTGGTATCGCGTCACTACCCCGACAAGCTCCCCGTCCTGCCCTTGCAGGACGTCGTCGCCTTCCCGCAGCTGAGCATGCCGCTCGTGGTGGGGCGCACCGGCTCGGTGGCGGCCGTGCAGCAGGCATGGGACGGCGACCGACTCCTCCTCCTCGCCACCCAGCGCGAGATCAGCGGCGACACGGTCAAGCCGGGCGATCTCTATCGCGTCGGCGTCGTCGCCGAGATCCAGCACGCGGCGCGATTGCCGAACGGCACGATTCGCGTCCTCGTCGATGCGCTCGATGTCGTGCGCCTCACGCGCATCACCGCGGCCCGCACTGGCGGGATGCGTGCCGCGTTCGAGGTGCGACCGATGACGCCGCTCGAGGCAGGCACCGAGGAGGCGGCACGTGCGCTCCGCCTCGCCGACGCCTTCGAGGAATACGCCGGCCTCCAGCGCCGCATCCCGCCCGAGGTCGTGCAGGTCGCGACGTCGACCAACGATCCGGTGCGTGCCGCGTGGATCATCGCCGGCCACCTCGCCATCCGCACCCCGCAACGCCAGCGCCTGCTGGAGTGCGCCGACCTCGCCGAGCTGCAGGACGCGCTCGTGACCATCATCGAGGCCGAGGTGGAGATCCTTGGCCTCGACCGCCGCATCGACGACGAGGTCCGTGGCACCATTCACCGCAGCCAGCGCGAGTACTACCTGCAGGAACAGCTGCGGGTGATCCACCGCGAGTTGGGACAGGACGACGGCGAGGAACTGGATGACCTCGCGGCCCAGCTCGCCGAGCGGGTGATGCCGGATGCCGCGCGTACGCGCGCCGAACGCGAGATCCGCCGCCTGCGCCGCATGCCGATGGTCTCGCCGGAGGCCACCGTCGCGCGCAACTACCTCGACTGGATCCTCGCGCTCCCGTGGGCGGAACGCAGCGACGAGATCCTGGATGTCGCCCGGGCCCGCACGATCCTCGACGAGGACCACTATGGGCTCGACGAGGTGAAGGACCGGATCCTCGACCACGTGGCCGTCCTCGCCGCGGGGGGAGGTCGCGAGGGCCAGATCCTCTGCCTCGTGGGTCCCCCCGGCGTGGGCAAGACCTCCCTCGGCCGCTCCATGGCCCGCGCCCTCGGCCGGCGCTTCGTGCGCATGTCGTTAGGCGGGGTGCGCGACGAGGCCGAGATCCGCGGGCACCGGCGCACCTACATCGGCTCCCTC
>JAEUJK010000221.1 GCA_016794735.1 Gemmatimonadota bacterium
CGCTTGGACGATGCTGCCGCATCGTCCGCCGAGCGGGGAGAACCCGGCGGCGCCCGCCTCCTGCGCATGCGGTGCGCCCGACCGGGTGGGCCTGTGTTGGATGTCGGCGGCGGCCGGAGCCGTGCGCCGACGGCTGGACGCTAACGAGCCGGTGGCGGTGGCTCGAGGTTCCACCACCACTGGTTCCCGAGCGGACGCGCCCGCGGCCACACCTCGTCGAGGGTGTTGGCGTCGTACAGTCGCCCGTTCTTCATCACGAAGCGCAGCGCGGTGGTGTTCGCGAGGTCGAGCAGCGGGTTGCGGTCGAGCACCAGCAGGTCGGCGAGCTTGCCCACCTCCAGCGACCCCAGGTCCTTGGACAGCCCGATGGCATCGGCCCCACTGATCGTGGCGAGTCGCAGCGCGTCGTGTGCCTTCATCCCGCCCGCGGCCATCATCCAGAGTTCCCAGTGGGTGCCAAGCCCCTGCAGCTCGCCGTGGGAACCGAGCCCGAGGCGTCCCCCTGCTGCAAGCAGTTTGGTCAGCTGCTGGGCGTGGAGGTAGTGGACGTACTGGTCATCACGTTGCCACGTCACCGTCTTCCACTTGTCGATCTCTTCCGCGGGCGTGAACCGGTGCAGCTTGCGGTCGTTGTTCAGGTCCCAGGTGGTGAGGTACTTCGAGAAACCGGCCGGCCCGCCGTAGGCCACGATGAAGGTGGGCGTGTAGGTGAGCCCGCTCGCCGCGTGCAGCTGCTGCACGTCCTTGAACAACGGGCTGATCGGCAGGGAATGCTCCAACCCCGGATAGCCGTCCTGCATGAGCGTGAGGTTCATGACGAAGTCCGACCCGCCTTCGGTCGTGGTCGTGAGCCCCTGCTCGCGCGCGGCCGTGATGACCCACTGCCGCACCTTGCGGTCGCCGGCCATGTACTGCTTGATCGTCTGCGTGTTGAAGTGGTCGGCGTAACGACGCACCACGTCGCGCGCCTCGTCCAGTGAGCGGATGTTGTCGGCGCTGAAGATCCCCGGACCCGTGGAGTAGAGGCGCGGGCCGATCAGTGCGCCCGTCTCCATGAGGTCACTGTAGGTGACGATGTCCTCGGACGACGTCTGGGGATCGCGCTGTGTCGTCACCCCGTAGGCCAGCTGGGCGAGGAACTGCGAGACCTGCGGACGATGCACACCCCAGGCGACCCACGTATGCGCGTGGATGTCGACGAGCCCGGGCATGATCGTCTTCCCCGACACGTCGATGGTGCGCGCGCCGGCGGGGATCCGCACGCTGCCTCGCCGCCCGATCGCCACGATGCGATTGTCCTGCACGACGATGTCGCCGGATGCGATGACCTCGTCACCCTTCATCGTGATGATGCGCGCCCCGCGCAGCGCCACCACGCCAGACGGCCGGTCCTTGCGTGCGGTGATGGCAATGTCCACGCGCGACGGTTCATACGCCGGACCACGTCGCGTGGTGTCTGCACGCGCACTGTCGGGACGCGGTGCGCCACCCGCACCCGCGCCACCACCAGCTGCAGCCGCCACCTCGGCGCGAGCCACGGAGTCACGCACGAGCGAGTCCGCGAGCGCGATGTCCCAGCGGAAGAAACTCTTGCCGATGGAGTAGAACGCGGTGCGCCCGTCGCCGCTCCAGCCCACAAAGTCGCCGCCGACGCGCGTGAGGCGCGTGGTGGGCACAACGGAGCCGCTGCCGATCGAGACCGTCGGTGGTGTGCCGCCCACCGGGGGCACCGTGATCAGGAAGACATTACGGTCGGAGCGTACGAGGGCGCGCCCACCGTTCGGCGCAATCATCACCTCGTCCGGCGACCCGGCGGCGCCAGGACCGCCAGGTGCCGGGAGGCTGCTCACCCGCACGACCGTGCGTCGGTCGGTTCCGTCGAAGCGCATCGAGACCAGCCCTTCGGTGCCCGCCCACACGTAGATGCGCGTGGAGTCCGGCCCGAAGTGCGGCACGTTGCGCCCCTGTTGCGTTGCTCCCGTGCCCAGCCACGCAATGCGCTCGGCATTCCCGCCCGCCGCCGGCAGCCACACGATCTCCAGCTCGGCGGTCGAGCCATGCGAGCCGAAATCTTCCAGCGTGCGCAGTCGATGATTGGCCGAGCCGCGTACCCCAACGATGCGCTGCCCGTTGGGCGAGTAGCTGATCTTGTCGTAGAAGGCCGCGCGGGTGGTGAGCTGTTGTGGCGGCGTGTTGCCATCGGCGCGCACGCGATACACGTGACCGCCCACCGAGTCGTCCCAGGTCACATACGCCACGAACTGCCCGTCCGGCGACCAGACCGGCGCATGTTCCACCCAGG
>JAEUJK010000295.1 GCA_016794735.1 Gemmatimonadota bacterium
GCTGCCACAACAACTTCCGCGACACTCAGCTTGAGCTGACTCACCCCGAGGGTGAGGACCAGCGGAAAGTTGACGGTTGGGGAGGTCCCGGGATTGAAGTCCGAGGCCAGGGAGATCGCGGCCCCGGCTTCCACGAGCGCGCGGGCCGGCGCCTGACGGTCCTTCCCCAGGAAAAGCATGGTGCCCGGGAGCAACGTGGCCACCGTCCCGGCGGCGGCGAGGGCGCGAATTCCCTCCGCCGAGATCGCCGCCAGGTGGTCCGCGGAGGTGGCGCCGAGTTCGGCGGCCAGCTCCGCCCCGCCCGCGGGCTTGAGTTCGTCGGCGTGCAGCTTGAGGCCGAGCCCTGCCGCGCGCGCGGCGTGCAGGATCCGCCGCGATTCGTCGACGGTGAAGACGCCAGGCTCGCAGAAGACGTCCGCGAATGCTGCCAACTGTTGGTCGCGCACCTGCGGGATCATCTCGTGGACCAGCAGGTCGACGTAGGCCTCCCGTCCGGCCGGGCGAGCGCGGAACTCGACGGGGATCTCGTGGGCACCGAGGAAGGTGGGCACGAGCCGCAACGGCTGGAGTTCCGCGAGGCGACGAATCGCGCGCAGCATCTTGAGTTCGTCGTCGAGCGTGAGCCCGTACCCGGACTTCACCTCGAGCGTCGTGGTGCCGTGCGCGGCGATGCGGCGCAACCGCGGGAGGGCGAGCGCGACGAGGTCGTCCTCCGAACGGGTACGCAGGTCGCGCACGGAGCTGTGGATCCCGCCGCCCGCGGCTGCTATCGCCATGTAGTCTCGTCCGGCGGCGCGCATCTCCTGCTCCTCGTGGCGCGGCTTGCCGAAGATCGCGTGTGTGTGCGAGTCGACGAGCCCGGGCATGAGGACGCCACCGCCACAGTCGAAGGGGGTCGCGTCCGGGTGGCTGGCCATGAGCACGCCGGGCTCGTCGACCGCGACGATCGTTGCCCCATCAGTGAGCACGGCCACACCGCTCCGCACGCCAGCGTCCGCGAGCTCCGCCCCGCGACGCGCGCGTCCCGGGCCCGCGCACGTCACTACCTGCGACGCCCCGACGAACAGGCGCTTCATGTCGCGGGCTGAACGACGGGGAGCGCGGGGCGTCGTCGCCCGAGCGCCAGCATGTCGAGCGCACGACTCGGCTCGAGTGGTGCCTGGGCCTCCCCGCGGCAGGCGTAGTAACACGCGTCGCAGTTGATCGGGGCGTAGCCGCGGTAGTCCCGCCAGTGCCCGTCCAGCGGGAAATCCGGACAGCGCTTCACCGTTCCCGTGGGTGAGATGTGGATGGTGCGATTGCCGGAATCGCACGGCCCGGGCAGCTCGCCGCGCAGGTACTCCGGGATGGTGGACAGGTAGTGATCGGAGTTGGTGATGACCCCGCGGTTGGCCCGCTTGTAGGCCATCAGCTGCTCCACCGCGCGGGTGACAGACGTTCGCTCGTCGTCGCCAATCAGGTGGTCCTTGTTCCCGTTCTTGAAGTCGGTGTAGAGCGAGAAGTTCACGCCGATCCCGAGGGCCGCCGCCCGTTCCACGATCGGCAGCAGCTGGTCCACGTTGTCGTTCTTGATCACCGTGTTGAACCGGATGCCATCG
>JAEUJK010000340.1 GCA_016794735.1 Gemmatimonadota bacterium
CAAGGCCGGCGTGCAACCCGCGCTCGACGCCCTCGGCTTCCAGATCGTGGGCTACGGCTGCACGACCTGCATCGGCAACTCGGGACCACTCCCCGAGCCGGTGAGCAAGGCGATCGACGACGGCAAGCTCACCGTCGCGGCCGTCCTCTCGGGCAACCGCAACTTCGAGGGGCGCGTCAATCCGCAGACGCGCTTCAACTACCTCGCGTCGCCGCCGCTGGTGGTGGCCTACGCGCTGGCCGGTCGCATGGACATCGACTTCGACAAGGAACCGATCGGCGAGGGGCCGTCGGGGCCCGTGTTCCTGCGCGAGATCTGGCCGTCGCCGCAGGAAGTGGAAGACGTGGTGCTTGGCTCGGTGAAGCGCGAGCAGTTCCAGCGCGAGTACGGCGACGCCTTCGGCGGCGATGACCAGTGGAAGGCGATCGCCATTCCCACCGGTGACCGCTACGCCTGGGACGGCGCCTCCACGTACGTGAAGCATCCGCCGTACTTCGAGGGGATGACGATGACGCCCCCGGGGGTCCAGCCCATCGCCAACGCGCGAGTGCTGGGAATGTTCGCCGACTCGATCACGACCGACCACATCTCGCCGGCCGGATCGATCGCCGAGAAGTCGCCGGCCGGCCAGTGGCTGTTTTCGTTAGGCGTGGCGAAGAAGGACTTCAACTCCTACGGCGCCCGCCGCGGCAACCACGAGGTGATGATGCGCGGCACCTTCGCGAACATCCGCCTCAAGAACGAGCTGACGCCGGGGATGGAAGGCTGGTGGACGCGCACCGCCCCCGACGCCGAGCCCACCTCGTTCTTCGCGGCGAGCGAAGCCTACCGCGCCAGCGGCACCCCGCTCGTCATCATCGCAGGCAAGGAGTACGGCACCGGGTCGTCGCGTGACTGGGCGGCCAAGGGGACCATGTTGCTCGGCGTGCGCACGGTCATCGCCGAGTCGTTCGAGCGCATCCATCGCTCGAACCTGGTCGGCATGGGGGTGCTCCCGCTCGAGTTCACCGACGGGCAGACGCGCCAGTCGCTGGGCCTCACCGGCTTCGAGGCCTACACGGTCGAGGGGTTGAGCGAGACCATGACCCCGCGTTCGCGACTGACGGTCGTGGCCCGTGCTTCCGATGGCAGCGAGAAGCGCTTCACGGCGCTCTGCCGCATCGACACGCCGGAGGAGCTCCAGTACTACCGGCACGGTGGCATCCTGCCCTACGTCCTGCGCCAGCTCGCCGGTCGTTAGGCGCGTTCGCGACCCACGTCACGCAACGGGCGGCCCATTCAGGCCGCCCGTTGTTGCGTTGAGCACCGGTTGGCGCCGGTCGATCCTCTCGCCGACGCGCCTGGCTGCCGGCGAAGCCGCAGTCCTTACCGCGACGACGTCGTCGGGCGGGCGCCGACGTCGTCGAGGGCCACGAGGTTGAGGCGCTTGGCCAGCGGCCCGAACCCGAACCGTTCGGCGTCGCGTCGCGCGCGCTGCGCGAGACGACGCAGGTCGGCCGTCGCCCCCGCGCTGCGGAACAGGGCGGAACACTCGGCGACAAGCCACGCGAGGTCGTACGGGTCGTTGCCGACGGCTTCGGCAGCGCGGACGAAGGAGAGCTGCGCCCCCTGGTGGTCGCCGCCCGCGAGGGAGCGGCGCGCCTGGAAGGCCTCCACGCACTCACGGCCGGTGAACCACCCCGTCGGCGGCAGCTCCCGCTCGAGGACGGTGGCGACGCGCTCCACGTCCTCGCGCGCGCCTAACGCAAGCGCCGCGAGCCCCACGCGAGCGAGCGCCCCCATGCGGAGCGGGACGATCCCGAGCGAGGTGGCGAGGTCCGCCGACGCCTGCGCGAGCCCCTGTGCCTTGGCCGCGTCGCCCTGCTCGTACGCGAGGTGCGCGAGGTTGTACAACGTGGCCGCGCGGCGGGGCTCGTTCTTCACCTTCGCAAAGCTGCGCATGGCGCGCTGGAACTGCTCCTCGGCCGCGTCGTACCGGCCGCAGCGCGTGAGCAGCACGCCGAGGTTCAGCGCGGCGAGTCCCATCAGGTCGACGCTGTTTGCACCCTCAGCGAGCGCGAGTCCCTCGCGATAGGCCAGTTCCGACTCCGCCGCCTGCCCGAGCCGCTGGTGGGCAATACCGGCGTTCACCAGGCAACGCGCATGGCCAAAGCGATTCCCGATGGCCGCGTACAACTGCGCCGCCTCCGAGAACTGCTGCTGTGCCGCCATCGGCGA
>JAEUJK010000368.1 GCA_016794735.1 Gemmatimonadota bacterium
GTGACCTTGCCGGTCGGGTGGACGCGCACCGCACCGGACTCATACAAGCCGGCCTGCGCGCCGAGTGACCCGACGACGTGCGACGGCGCCAGGCCGCAGGCCTCGATGTAGCTGGAGAGGCCGATCCCGATGTACCGCCCCTTGGCGCGCGCGGCGGCCTGCTCCGCGCGCAGCGCCGGGTAGTCGACCATGCCTAACGCCTTGTCCAGCGCCGGCGCGTAGTTTCCGGAGTCGTACTGGAGCGCCACGGCGGTCTGGTACGGGAACTTCGTCGGCGCGATGAAGTTGCGGCGGCGCAGTTCGGCCGGGTCGAGCCCGAGTTGCCCGGCGGCCACGTCGAGCGTGCGTTCGAGCACGTACGTCGCCTCGGGGCGCCCCGCGCCACGATAGGCATCGACCGGCACCGTGTTGGTGTACGCAGCCGTCACCGACACATGGATCACGGGGATGTCGTACTGGCCCGAGAGCAACGTGCCGTAGAGGTACGTCGGCACCGCGGGAGCGAACAACGTGAAGTGCGCCCCCATGTTCGCCACGGTGTGCACGCGCAGGCCCACGATCTTCCCGGCGGCATCGAACGCCATCTCGACGTCCGTCTCGTGGTCGCGGCCGTGCGAGTCCGAGAGGAACGCCTCGCTGCGCGTTGCCGTCCACTTCACCGGGGCCCCCACCTGCTTGGACGCCCAGCAGGCGACGACTTCCTCGGGATAGATGAAGATCTTCGAGCCAAAGCCACCGCCGACGTCCGGCGCCACGACCCGGAAGCGTTGTTCCGGAATCCCCAGCACGAACGCGCCCATGATCAGGCGATGCACGTGGGGGTTCTGCGACGTCACGTAGAGCGTCAGTTCGTCATTGGCCGCGTCGTGGCTCGCCAGGCACGCTCGTGGCTCGATGGCATTCGGAATGAGGCGCTGGTTGCCGAGGTGCTGCTTCACGACCTTGGCTGCGCCCTTGATCGCGGCGTCGGTGCCGCTCGCATCGCCCAGCTGCCAGGTGAACGCCACGTTCCCCGCGGCATTGCCATGGACCTGCGGCGCGCCAGCACGGAGCGCGTCGGTCGCGGCCACCACCGCCGGCAATTCCTCGTAGTCGACAGCCACCGCCTCGGCCGCATCGCGCGCCCCCGCGGCCGACTCGGCCAGCACCACCGCGACTGCCTCGCCCACGTAGCGCGCCGTGTCGACGGCAATCGCGTGATGTTCGGCCACGTTGATCCCGGCGTGGAGCCAACCGACGGGCAGCGGGTTCACCCCGCCGGCCTTGAGGTCTGCGCCCGTGAACACCGCCCGAACCCCAGGCATCGCCTTCGCCGCCGACGCGTCCACGCTGCGGATGCGCGCGTGGGCGTACGGACTGCGCACGAAGGCCGCATGGAGCTGCCCCGGCAGGTTGATGTCATCGGTGTACTTGCCACGCCCGGTGATGAACCGACCGTCTTCCTTTCGCTTGACGCTCGCGCCTATCATCGCTCGGTCTCCTCAGGCCTTGGCCATGGTCCGGGCCGCGGTCTGCACCGCGCGGACGATGTTGTGGTAGCCCGTGCACCGGCACAGGTTGCCCTCGAGGGCCGCTCGGATCTCCGCTTCGGACGGCTGCGGCGTGCGCGCCAGCAGGTCGGCCGCACTCATGATCATGCCGGGCGTACAAAAGCCGCATTGCAGCCCGTGTTCTTCCTTGAAGGCGGCCTGCAGCGGGTGCAGCGTCTCCCCGCGCGCCATCCCCTCGATGGTGGTCACCGCACACCCATCGGCCTGGACCGCGAGCACCGTGCACGACTTCACGGCGCGCCCGTCGAGGTGCACCGTGCAGGCGCCGCACTGGCTGGTGTCACACCCGACGTGTGTGCCCGTGAGGCTGAGATGCTCGCGCAGGAAATGCACGAGCAGCGTGCGCGGCTCCACGTCGCGCGACACCGCGCGTCCGTTGACCGTCACGTTGATTTGCGTCATG
>JAEUJK010000419.1 GCA_016794735.1 Gemmatimonadota bacterium
TGGGGATGGGAGCGGGCGTACATGCCCCTCGCCATCGGACCAGCGCTCGGCATCCTGGCGATGCGACGGTTGGCGCGTGACGAGGCACAACGGCGGGCACTGACTGCGACACGTGACGGTTGAATAGCTTGTGGCCATGACACCGGATGGAACCGATCCCGTGCACTCCAGGCGGCGCCGATGGCGTCCCTGGATGGTGCTGTTCGGGATCGGCGTGGCCTGGAAGATCGTGGTCTTCACACTCGGGGCCGCGGTGCCGCGGTGGGTCATTGGCGATGGCATCGCGCACCTGCCGCCGGCCGCGCAGGCGCAGGCCTTCAACGCGCAGTCCATTGCGCGATCGCTCTGGAACAGCCCGGTGGAACGGCTCGGGCTCGTCCGCGCGACGCGGGTGCTGCGAGTGGACACCATGCCGGTGGTGGCCGCCAGCGACAGCGCGACGGTGCGCCCGTGCCAACGGGTGCGCGCCACCGTGCGGGCCTACACCTACTTTGCCATTCCCTACTCGGAGGCGCACACGACCTGTGACTCCGGCGTGATCCACTACCGGCTGTTTCCGCGAGGTCGTTAGGCACCGGTGACGACGCGCATGCGTCCTCGCGGGTGGCTCCCGGCAGCTGGCGCTGCCCTCGGGGTGGTGGCGGTGCTGGCCGTGCTGCTCGCCCTGGGCGGGTTCGACGTGGGGGCCGCGTTGGGCGCGATGGTGCGCGGGGCCGCGGCGTCTCCTGCGGTGTTCGCGTCGTCCACGCTGGTGCGCGCCACCCCCATCATCATCGCGGGTCTCGCGGTATCGCTCGCCTTTCGTGCCGGGATCCTGAACATCGGGGCCGATGGCCAGTTGCTCGGCGGTGCCGCGGCCGCGACGACCGTGGCGCTGGCGATCGGTGACGGTGCTGGCGCACTTGGCATCGTGCCCGTGTTGCTGGCGGGCCTCGTGGCGGGCGCGGCCTGCGCCGCCGGACCGGCCTGGCTGCGGCGGCGGCACGGCGTCCTCGAGGTGATCACGACGATCATGGTCAACTTCGTCGTGCTGCACGGCGTGAGCTGGCTGGTGCGCGGGCCCCTGCAGGAGCCTACACGGGTACTGCCGCAGTCCGCGTCGATCGCCCGCGCGCTGGAACTGCCCGTGCTGGTGCCCGGCACGCGGCTTCACGCGGGATTTGCCATCGCCATCGTCGTGGGGGTCGCGCTGCACCTGTTCTTCCGTCGCACGGCGGGCGGCTTCAGGGTCCGCGTGCTCGGCGCCAACCCCGCTGCGGCGGCGGTTGCCGGGCGCATCGACACCGCGCAACTCTCCACGCGTGTCTTCCTCTGGAGCGGTGCGCTGGCTGGCCTTGCCGGTGCCGTGCAGGTGCTCGGCGTGACGCGCGCCCTGTACGACAACCTCTCGCCGGGGTACGGGTTCACGGCAATCGCGGTCGCACTCCTCGCGGGGCTGCATCCGCTCGGGGTGCTGGTGACGGGGACCTTCCTCGGCGGCCTCTCGGCGGGAGCGGCGAGCATGCAACGTGATGCTGGAGTCCCCGCGGTGCTGGTGTCGGTGCTCGAGGCCTCGGTCATCCTCTCGGTGGTGGTGTGGCGCGCGCGCCAGCAACGCCTGCTCGCGGTGGCCGCATGATCGACGTGCTCGCCCCCTTTCTCGACGCCACCGTGCGCACCGCGACCCCGCTCGCGTTGGCGGCGCTTGGCGAGACGCTGTGTGAACGCGCCGGCGTGATCAACGTGGGACTCGAGGGCGCGATCATCGCGGGATGCCTGGGAGCGGTGGTGGGGTCGGCGGCGTTTGGCGCGCCGGCGGGAGTCGTGGTCGCTGCCGTCGCCGGGCTCGCAGTGGCGGCGCTCTTTGGCGTCATCGTGCTCACGGCGCGCGCGGACCAGATCATCACCGGCACGGCGATCACGCTCGGTGCGTACGGCGCTACCGGTGTGCTCTATCCGCTGTCGTTCGGGCCCGGCGGCGCGGCGCTGGACATCCCGACGTTGGGTCCGATCGCGATTCCCGGGCTGTCACGCCTTCCCGTGATTGGCCCCGCGCTCTTTGGCCAGTCGATCCTCACCTACCTGCTGTTTGCGTTGACCCTGGGTGCGTGGTGGTACCTCTACCGCACGGGTGCAGGGCTCGGCTGGCGGGCCGTGGGAGAACACCCGCCCGCCGCGACCGCTGCGGGGATCAACGTGCGGCGCGTGCAATGGCTCGGGGTGTTGAGCAGTGGAGTGCTCGGCGGGCTCGGGGGCGCAGCGCTCGTGATGCAGGTGGGCACCTTCTCCGAACAGATGTCGGCGGGGCGCGGGTTCATTGCCCTGGCCGTGGTTGCACTGGGGCGATGGACGCCACACGGCGCGCTCGCGGCCGCGCTGCTCTTTGGCGGGGCGACGGCGTTGCAGTACCGCTTCCAAGCCGGTGGCTCGGCACTTCCCTACCAGCTGTTCGTGGCGCTCCCGTACCTGGTGACCCTGGCGGTGCTGGCCGGCGGCCTGGGACGCGCGCGGGCACCCGGCGGCCTGGGGCGCGAGGCAGCCTTCAGTCGTTAGGCGTCAGCAGCCAACGTAGGGACTCGTCCAGCGCAGGCGCCAGCGACCGGTGGATTCGCGCTGCAGCATCGCGTAGATGACGCCGTCGCCCAGGTACCGCGCGAACAGGATCACCGGTTCGGGACGACCGCGCGGCGTGCCGATGACGATCAGGTCGATCGACTCGCTGGCTTCCTCGCCCCCGACCATCCGCTCCGACCAGGCCAGCTCCCACCGACTGCCCGCGCTCGAATCGCGCTCGGCCACGAGGAGCAGGTGTTCGTGCACGGGGTTCGCTTCCTGGTTCAGCGTGCGGTCGATCTCGGCGAGCACCCAGGAGCGGCCGCTGGGGAGTGTGGTGCGCCAGGCACGGTGCACGACGTACGGGAGCCCGCGCATGGCGTCTGCGGTGTCGCCGGGCGCTCCCGAGGCCACCCGCGCGAGTTCACGCGTGAGCCCGGCCGAATCGCGCGGCGTGAGCCCGGCGAGCGAGTCGACACCTAATGCGGTGAAGCGTCCCGTGGGAAAGGCGATGTTCCATCCCGTGGTGTCGCCGCGTGCCACGCGCAGGGCAGGCCAGGCCGAGCAGTCGTCGGGGGCATCGAGCGCGATCGAGTCGCCGGCGCTCGCCGTGCCCACGGGGATCCCCTGCCGGAAGAAGTCGAACGCCACCCCCCGCCATGGCGTGAGGGCCACCTTGAGGGTGTCGACCGAGGTCGCCGTGTCCACGAACGGCACGATCAGGGCTGCCTGGTCGGGTGTTGCCCCCATGACCAGGAACGCGGGGCCGGCTGCGGTATCCCACGGCGTGTCGGTGGCGACCGTCACCTCGGGGGGCGGTGGCGGTGGCGGCACTGTCGAGGGCGTCGTATCGTTGGCGCGCTCGACCGCGGGGCGTTCACACGCACCAATGACGAGCACGGCAACCAGCCATCGGCGAGGGAAAGCACCCATGCCGCAAATCTGGGTGCCCGGACCGTGGCGTCAATTGCCACTCCCCTCACCGAGCCGCCGTGCCTAACACGCCCACGACTTCCTGGCTGACACGCCTCGGCCTCCATCGCAAGGAATTGCGGGCGTGGGCCATGTACGATTGGGCCGTCTCGTCCTTCCAGACCACCATCCAGGTCGCGGTCTTCCAGATCTTCTTTGTGCGTGTGGTCGCCGCCGACCTGGCCGACAGTTCGCGCACGGCCAGCTGGGCGAATGCACAGGCCATCTCGGCGGTGATCGTTGCCATCCTCTCGCCGGTCCTGGGGGCCATCTCCGACGTCGCCGCCGCCAAGAAGAAGCTGCTCGCGGGATTCATGTTGCTTGGCGTCACCGCGGTGGCAGGAATGTTCTTCCTTGGTCGCGGGGACGTGTCGCTGGCGTCGTGGCTGTACATCATCGCCACGGTCGGGGCGACGGCGAGCGTCGTCTTCTACGAAGCGTTGCTGCCGCACCTGGCTGGTCCGGACGAGGTGGACCGGGTGTCGAGCGCCGGATTTGCGCTCGGCTACGTGGGCGGTGGCGTGCTGCTCGCCATCAACCTCGCGTGGATCCTGAATCCGGCGATGTTCGGCCTGCCGAGCGGCGACGGATTGACGCCGTCGCAATCGACGCTGCCGGTGCGGCTCGCGTTCCTCTCGGTCGCTGTGTGGTGGCTGGTGTTCAGCTGGCCGATCCTGCGCCACGTGAAGGAGCCGCCCAAGGTCCTCGAGGCCGACGAGGTGGTTGGCATGCGCTCCCTCCTCGTCACCCCGTTCGTGCGACTCGGCGAGACGGTGCGCACCCTACGCACCTTCAAGCATGCCTTCCTGATGTTGTTGGCGTTCCTGGTCTACAACGACGGGATCCAGACCATCATCCGCATGGCAACCGCGTACGGCGCCGAGATCGGGATCCCCACGTCGGCGCTCACCACGGCGATCCTCATCGTGCAGTTCGTCGGGATCCCGTTTGCGTTCCTCTTCGGGATGCTCGCCGATCGCATTGGCGCCAAGACCGCCATCTTCATCGGGCTGCTGGCCTACACCGGGATCTCGGTGGTGGGTTACTTCATGACGAGTGCCCGCGACTTCTACATCCTCGCCGGCCTGGTGGGGATGGTGCAGGGTGGCACGCAGGCGCTGAGCCGCTCGCTCTTCTCGAGCATGGTGCCCGCCCACAAGTCGGGCGAGTTCTTCGGGTTCTACTCCGTCTTCGAGAAGTTTGCCAACATCTTCGGGCCGCTCCTCTTTGCCCTGACGATCTATGTGACGGGCAGCAGCCGGGCCGCCATCCTTGGCGTAATCGCGTTCTTTGCCGTGGGCGCGTGGTTGCTCTCGCGCGTGGATGTCGCCGCCGGGCGTCGCATGGCACGCGAGGCCGAGGAAGGGCTGGTGGTCGCCGACCAGGCGTAGGACATGCGCATCCCGTGGGGCGTGCAGCAGTGGGTGATGCGCGTGGCGGTGCGCTGGTTCTACCGGCGCGTGGAAGACGAGGGACTCGAACGGATCCCGGCCAGCGGGCCGGTGATCCTCGCAGCGAACCACAACAACGCCCTCGTCGACGCGCTCGTCATCGGCGCGCTGGTGCGACGCCGCGTGCGGCTCACGGCCAAGGCCACCCTGCTCGACCACCCGATCACGCGCTTCATCGTGCACGCGGTGGGGATCGTGCCGCTGCGCCGCGCCAAGGACGAGGCCAAACGATCCGGAACAGTGGAGGCCGGGCGCAACGAGGGGGCGTTCGATGCCATCATCGACACCCTGCGCAACGACGGGATGATCCTGATCTTCCCCGAGGGAATCAGTCACTCCGAGCCGGAACTCGCGCCGCTGCGCACCGGGTGTGCGCGCATGGCACTCCAGGCGCTGGATGCCGGTGTGCCGCAGGTGACGATCGTGCCGGTGGGACTCACCTTCGAGGCGAAGGGAAGGCCGCGCTCACGCGTGCTCCTCACGGTGGGTACGCCGATCTCCGCCACGTCGGTGCACGACGCCACCGACCGTGTGCGCGAGCTGACCGCACGCGTGGACGATGGGCTGCGCGACGTCACCCTCAACTTCCCGACAACCGCCGCGGCGCGTCAGGTCCTGGAGGTCTCGCGAACCCTCAGCCGGCTCTTCGGGACGACTCCACCGCTCGACACTGCCGACATCCCGCTCGGTGAGACCGTGCGGGTGGCCCGCCAGGTGGAAGGACTGCGACGGGTGTTGCCCGATGCCTCGCCCGACGATGCGGCACAGGTCGATCGCTTCCTCGAGCGTCTCGAGGCATGGCGACGCCGGGCCGTGGCACTCGGCGTCTCACCGGCCGAGGTGGACATGGAGACCTCGATCGGGCGCGGCGCGGGGTTTGTGGTGCGCGAGGGGTTGGCCTTTGTCGTGAGCGCCCCCGTGGCCCTGTGGGGTCGCGTGAACCACCTCATCCCGCTGCGCCTCGCGTTGTGGATCGGGAAGGCGACATCGCGCAACCCCGACGAACCCGCCATGCACACGCTCGTTGGGGGGTTTGCGTTGGTGCTGGTCGTCTACCTCGCACTCGCGGGGGTGGTGGCGTGGCGCGTCGGCTGGGGGTGGGCCCTGCTCTACCTCGTCTCGCTCCCCGCCACGGCGTCATTCGACTTCTGGCTGCGCGATCGCTGGCGCGCCTTTGTGCGACGCGCGCGCGGATACCTGGCGCTGCGGCGTCATCCGGCCGAGGCGCACACCCTGCTCGATGAGCGGGAATCGTTGCGGGCCGAAGCCCGGCGTCTCGACACCATGCTGACCGAGGGCCGTCCCGGCTCCCGCTGACGGCGCACGAAGCACACGATCAGGGGATCCGCGGCCCCGGCGGCGGCAGGAAGTGTCCGAGCAGGTCCCAATGCCAAGCATCACGCCGTTCGGTCGTTCGGGGGTCCTTGAGCGGCTTGAACTGGAGCCGCTCGGGGGGAAGCCCCACGGCGCGCCCATACGCGAGCAGCAGCTCACGATCGACGGAGACGAGGTGCGCCATCGGCCGGCCCTTCCAGACGTGGCGATGGAGCCAGAGCCCGCCGTCCATGGCGTGGATCATCCCGTCGCGGCGTTTCTCGAACTCGCGGAGCGGAAAAGACGATGGGGGCGCCGTATGCATGCGCCCCCATCATAACTGGTCGAATCGGGTGGCCAGGCTACTGGCAGGCCACGAGTCCTTCGATGGTCGCCGGCGCGAGCGGCGGGGCACTTCCCATGAAGAGGGCGCACTGAATCGGGTACGCCTGCGGGTGGGTCACCACCGCGGACCATCCGCCGGGGGTTGCCACGCCGAAGGTGAAGGTGACGCCCGGCGACGGGGTGAAGTTCAGCGACCCGATGCTCGAGGTATACGTCCCGTTCTCGTAGAAGTAGGCCTCCTGGGCGGTGGCCATGTTTCGCAGGTCCGACTTGAGGGCGGCTGCGTTCGCCTTGCCCTTGGTATTCTGGAACTTCGGAACGGCAAAAGCCGCCAGGATGCCGATGATCACGACCACGATCAGCAGCTCGATGAGGGTGAATCCTGCCCTGGAGGTACGCATGGTAGGCCGTCGTTCGCAGGTGGCAAGCCGAGGTAGACGCTCTGATGCATGGCAACTGTGAGGCCGCCTGCGGCCCCAACCGTCCAAAGTCAGTAACGGCAACCACTTGACGATTCGAGAGTGACGCGAGTCACATCTGGGGTATGCGTCGAATCGCGTTGGATGCTGCAGCTTGCAACCCGGAACTCAGTGTTTGGCGTCCACCCAGTTGGGCCCTGTTCCGAGGTCTACCTCGAGCGGAACTGACAGGGTGGCAGCCCCTTCCATCTCCGCCTTGACCAGGGCGGCCATGGTGGCGACCTCATCCGTAGGCACCTCAAAGACGAGTTCGTCATGCACCTGCAGGAGCATCCGCGAGCGGAGCCCCTCGTGGCGCAGGCGGATGTGGATCCGGATCATGGCCACCTTGATGAGGTCCGCGGCCGATCCCTGGATGGGGGCGTTGGTGGCGACCCGCTCCCCGAAGGCCCGCATGTTGAAGTTCTTCTCCTTCAGCTCGGGGATGTAGCGGCGACGGTGGAAGATGGTCTCCACGAAGCCGTTGGCCTTCGCGAACGACACCATCCCATCGAGGTACTCGCGCACCCCCTTGAAGCGTTCGAAGTACGTGGTGATGAACGCCTTGGCCTCGGCGTTGCTGATCTTCAGCTGGCGCGAGAGGGCGTGGGCACCCTGGCCGTAGATCGTGGCGAAGTTGATCGTCTTCGCGCGGGCGCGCATGTCCGACGAGACGTCGTCGGGCGACACCCCGAAGATGATACTCGCGGTTTGTCGATGAATGTCGACGCCGCGCGTGAACGCGTCAACGAAGGCGGGGTCGTGCGACAGATGCGCGAGGAGCCGCAGCTCGATCTGTGAGTAGTCGGCGGCCATGAGCACGCACCCTGTGGCCGGGACGAACCCGCGGCGAATGTCGCGCCCCAGTTCACGACGCACCGGGATGTTCTGCAGGTTCGGGTCGCTCGACGACAACCGCCCGGTCGCCGCCACCGTCTGGTTGAACGACGTGTGCAGCCGCCCGTCGCGGGGCAGGACGAGCTCGGGCAACGTGTCGAGGTAGGTGGATTCCAGCTTGGCCACCTCCCGGTATTCCATGAGCAACGCGGGAAGCACGTGCCCTTCATCGGCGAGTTCCTGCAACACCGACGCATCGGTGCTGGGGCCGGTCGCCGTCTTCTTCTTCACCGGCAGCTGGAGCTTCTCGAACAGGATGGTGCGCAGCTGCGGGTTGGAGTTCACGTTGAACACCTCACCCGCGGCCTCGTGGATCTCGCGCTCCATCCGTTCGCGCTCGGCCTGGAAGCGCGTCTTGAGCGAACGCAGCCACGCCACGTCGATGGCAATGCCGGCCCACTCCATCTCGGCGAGCACTTCGACGAGCGGCAGCTCCACGTCGCGCAGGAGGGGACCGGCATTCCCGCGTTCAAGCTCCGGCGCCAGGTGCTGGGCCACGTCGTGCGCGGCGCGCGCCAACACGCCTGCAAAGGCCGACGCCACGTCGACCGGCACGTATTCGTAGCCGAGCTCGCCCTTCCCCTTGCCGCGCAGGTCCTCGACCGACGGGAGCGGGCGATCGAGGAACTCGAGGGACAACACATCGAGCGTATGGGCGCGGCGACCCGGGTCCAGGACGTAACTCGCGAGCATCGTGTCCAGGTGCAGCCCGCGCAGCGTGATCCCTTCCTGCCGCAGCAGCAACATCGCCGCCTTGAGGTTGTGCCCGGTCTTGCGCACGTCGGCCGACTCCAGCAGGTCGCGCAGCCGGCGCATGCGGTCATCGCCTAACGACGGCAGGTTGGCGACGGCGGCCGCCCCCTTGGCGAGCGCGCGCGCGGCGAGGTGCGTGCCCCCGGGGCCGGCACTCCCGCCCACCGCGCCACCCAGCAGGTCGCCTTGTGGCGGTTGCCAGGCGCGGTGGCGCAGGGGCAGGTAGACCACCTCGCCGTCGGGGTGCACCATCGTGAGTCCACACGGCGATTGCCACAACACGACGTTGGCGAGTTCGGGGGCCGTCCCGATCCCCTCGAGGTGCAGCGTGCACGCACCCGCGGCCTCGACGCGCGCAACCCACGCGTCCACTTCGGCGACGGTGCCGAGCACTCGCACCTCAACGGTGGGCGCGGCGGCCGCTGCCGGCGCGTCGACGGTGGCCACCGGCGCCGTGGTCGCGGCGGCGTTGGCCTCCAGGGTGCGCAGCAACGTGGTGAACTCCAGCTCGACAAAGAGCTGGCGCAATCGGCTGGTGTCCTGCGCGCGCCGCTTGAGCGCCGCGGGATCCAGCGTCATGGGCACGTCCTCGCGGATCGTGACCAGCTCCCGCGACAACTTCGCCTGGTCCCCAAAGGCCAGCAGCGCCTCGCGCGGGCGCTTCTTCTGCACCTCGGCGGCATGGGCCAGGATGTTGTCCAGCCCACCGTACGTGGTCACCAGCTCCTGCGCCGTCTTCTCGCCGACTCCCGGAACCCCGGGCACGTTGTCCGACGAATCGCCGAGCAGCGCGAGGTAGTCCGTGACGAACTGCGGCGGCACGCCGAGGCGCTCACTCGCGTTCTCCACGCCCACCCACGACTCCTCGACGCTCGCCGGACCGCCGCGGCCGGGATTGAGCAGCCACACGCCGGGGCGCACCAGCTGCTGGAAGTCCTTGTCGCCCGACACGATCACGACGTTGATCCCCTGCGCGGTGGCCTGTCGCGCGAGTGTGCCGATGACGTCGTCCGCCTCGTAGCCGTCTTCCGCGATCACCGGGACCCCAAACGCCTGCAGCAGCTCACGGATGCGCTGCAACCCCTGGTCGAAGTCGGCCTGCAGTTCCTCGTTGAGCTTCTCGCGTGTGGCCTTGTACGCCGGGTACACCTCCTTGCGGAACGACGACCCGGCATCGTGGACCCACGCGACGTAATCCGGGTGGTGCTGGCCCAGCATGCGCTGCAGGAAGTTGACGACCCCCCAGGCCGCCGACGTGTTCTCCCCGCGCGCGGTGCGCAACGGACGCGAGAGCAGCGCGAAGAACGCGCGGTAGATCAGGGCATAGCCGTCCACCAGGTACAGGGTGGGCGACGTGGGCAGCGTGGGGGTGGGCGACGGCACGATCGGGATGCAGAGGGAAGGCGGCCCCCAAGACTACTGACCGCCCGACGTGGCGGGAACAGAAAACCGCCGGGGCACGCGCCCCCGGCGGTTCGTTCCCGCGTGTCGCGAGCTACTGGACCATCAAGCGGCGTGCGGTCGTCTCGAACTCGGTTTCCGTCTGGAGTGTCATCCGCCAGCGACCAAAGCCGGTCTGGTCCACAAAGACCACCGCGAGCCGATGCTGCCGGTACTCCCAGATCTGGGTGCGACCACGCTGGTTGAGGTCGTTGATGTTCGGCTCGAGGATCTGGTCCGGTGTGCCGAGGGAGACAAAGACGCGCCCTCGATCGGTGAGCCAGCCCGGACCGCCTTCCTCGCGGAATCGCAGGTTCGCCTGGGCCATGCGGCCGAAGTAGTCGCGCAGCCCCTCATGACCGGCCGTCTCTGGCACCGGATCCGAATCGCGGATGAACTCGGCCCACAAACGCGCGCGGGCCTCGGGCGGGGCATCGCGCATCGCCGAGAGGCGTGGACCGCTCACGTAGTACCGGAGGTAGTCCAGCATCTCCGTGTAGGTCGCCACCGGCAGGTCGTCCCCGAATGCCACGAAGATCGGTGCCTGCAGCGTGTCCGTCCCGCCCACGCGATTCACGTGGGCCACCATCACCCCCACACCCAGTCGCTGCAGCGGCACGTTGATCACGCCGCTGAACAGGTTGCCCTGGCGGGTGAGGGAAACCGAGTCGGTCCACAGGACACTCGACGTGCCCTCGGGGCGTACCTGCACGCGCACGGGGAACGACGACGCGTTCCCGTAGCCTTCGACGTACAACGGGAGCAAGGTGTCGCGGCCAAACACGACGGTGCTGCGCGGCGTGGCGAGGATGCGCGGCAGGGAGTCGCGGGTGGAGCGCGGCGTGGCCTCGAAAAACGCGACGGGTGAGCTGAGCGCACCATCGGCGAGTCGCGGCACGCCGATCGTCGCCTCGATGGCACTCCCGTTGTTGACCGAGTCGCCCTTCACCGTCAGGCGGAGGTCGTACGTGCCTGGCGCGAGGGGCATGATGCGCCGGAACAACACGCTTTCGTCGGTGCGTTGTGTCTCGCGGAACGCGATGACGCGCACCGTTTCGTCACTCGAGACGTTGGCGACGACATCGTTCCCACGTTTCACCTCGACCCCCACACGGTATCCGCTGCGATAGCGATCCCCCTCGCGGGAGAAGCGGAGCGCGCGGTTGGCGAGCGAGATGGTGAGCACCATCAGCGTCGAGTCGGTGGAGCGGCCCGCAAAGAAGGTGAGGTTGCCGACGAACGGCGTCTCGCCCCCCTCCGCCAGCAGCCCAAGTCGCCGATACAACGTGACCGCGTCCGTCTGGACGGGAACGCGGCGTTGTCCGGCGGCGGGAGCGTTCGCGCCGGCGGCCGCAGGCTCGGGGCCGCGGCCGGGCGGGCCACCGCGTGCACGCCCACCGCACGCCGCCGTGGCGATCAGGAGGAGCAACGTGCATCCCGCGCGGAGGCGAGGTGTGTACAGACTCATGGTCGGGTGTCGAATGGACCGGGTGGAGCCGGCTTGCCTGATATATACCCGCGCGGGGCATTGTTCCCTACCATCGGACCGCCCGAAACGGCCACACGACCTCGTGTTTGCTTGCTGCCACTGACGCCCGGGATTAGGTTCGCCCGCGTGTCGGAGAACTTCGAGGGCCGTGACATTGCCGGCTACGCGCTGAGACAGCTGGTGGGCGAGGGTGGCACTGCGGTCGTCTATCGCGCCGAGCACCCCAGCCATGGGACCGTCGCATTCAAGCTGCTCAAGCCAAAGTTGCGGCAGGAGCGGACCGCGGTCGCCCGGTTCACACGCGAGGCCGACTTCGGCAAGCGCGTGGTGCACCCGAACGTCATTCGCACCATCGAGATCGGCCAGGCCGACGGGTTGCACTACCTCGTCATGGAATGGGCCCTTGGCGAACTCCTGGAGAAGTACGCCAAGCGCAAGGCGCCGCTGCCACCCGCCGAGGTCGCCCACGTCATGGAGCAGTTGGGCGCGGCGGTGAAGTCGGTGCACGATGCCGGCCTGGTGCATCGGGATCTCAAGCCGGACAACGCGATGTACGACCCCGACACCGGGGTCCTCAAGCTGCTCGACTTTGGTATCGCCGCGGCGACGGACACGACGCAGGACGAACGCCTCACGCGCGCGGGGTACTTCGTCGGCACGTTGATGTACGTGGCGCCCGAGGCGCTGTCGGGTGAGCTGGTGACCCCGGCCGCGGACCAGTACTCGCTCGCAACCATCGCCTACCTGCTGCTGACCGGCGTGCTGCCCTACCTCGCGAAAAATCCCCGCGAGATGTTCACGCAGCTGCTCTCCCAGCCGCCGATCGCACTCAACAAGGCGAAAGCCGGGCTCACCTTCTCCGAGGCGGTGGAGCGCACGGTGATGCGCGGCCTCTCGCGCCAGCCGACCGAGCGGTTTGCCGACGTCGTCGCCTTCACGACGGCACTGGCCGAGGCCATCCGCGTGCCCGGTGAGGCGGCGCCGGCGGCGGCAGAGCCCGCGGGGGAGAGCGGCCTCTTCTCCAAGATGCGCGGCCTCTTCCGCCGTTAGGCACGCTCATGGCCCTGCCCTCCCTTGCGGCGATGCTCGCCGAACGCAGCGCGCGCCGCGGAGACTTCGTGCTCGCCAGCGGCCGCCGGTCGACGCTCTACATCGACGCACGCCTCACGACGATGAGCCCCGACGGCCTGGCCCTCATCGGGGCGCTTGGCCTCGCGGCGGTGCGCGAACACTTCCCGCTCGCCGACGCGGTGGGTGGCCTCACCCTGGGCGCCGACCCGGTCTCGTACACCATCTCGCGCGAAAGCGCGTCCACCGAGCGGCCGCTGCGCGCCTTCACCGTGCGCAAGGAAGCCAAGCAACACGGCACGGGCCGCCTGATCGAGGGACCGTTCCGCACGGGTGATCGCGTGGTGGTGATCGAGGACGTGATCACGACCGGCGGCTCCGCGCTCAAGGCCATCGAGGCCCTGCGCGCGGCGGGCGCCGAGGTGCTTGGCGTGCTGGCCGTGGTGGACCGCGAGGAGGGTGGCCGCGAAGCGATTGCGGCCGCGGGATGCCCGGTGGTCAGCTTGAGCCGTGCAGCGGAGGTTGTGGCACACCTGCCGCCAGCCTGATCCTCGGGCTGCGCCGACGGTTCACCAGCGGATCGAAGGCGACCCACGTCGCCCGGAACGGCACCAGCAGGTCGTCGCTGAGTCGTTGCAGCATCCCGCGCGCATCGTAGCGATCGCGGAACTGCTGGGCCGTGAGGTTCAGCGCGTGGCGCAGGTGCCGGCCAAAACTCTGCGCAGAGGAGTAGTCCATCTGCGTGGCGACGCGTGAGATGGAGAGCCCCGGGTTCTCGAACCAGTGCGCCGCGAACACCAGGCGCGCGTAGGTGAGCATCCGGCGCGGCGGCGGCAACTCCGCGCGGAAGAACCGGCTCATCAGCGTGCTGGGCAACACGTGCATCGCGGCCGCGAGGTCACTCACGCCGCCGGTGCGCGCCGCGAGCTCGAAGAGCACCTGGGCAAACCGCCGCATGCCGGGCCGCGCCCCGGGCAGCTCACCCAGCACATGGGCGATGGCCACCTGCTGCAGGTCGGTGGACTGCTCGCGCGCCAGGAGGTTGCGGAGCTCGCGCCACCCCGTGGGCTCCCGCACGTCGACCAACGTGCGAATGCCGCATTGGCCAAGGGTCAGGACCGCGCGCGCCGTCCCGCGGTCCACCTGCGAGAGGAGGGCGACCGTGGGCACCTGCGGGAACTCGCGCACGACGCGCGCCACACGCGAGAGGTCCGGCACCTCGCGGCAGAACGCCGTGGAGAGCACGACCGCCCGCGCGCGGCACTGGCGCAGGTCGCGCAACACGTCGTCCACCGAGCTGCGATGCGTGGAGGCAAACACTCCTGTGCCGGCCGCATCGACGCGCAGCTGCTCGTCCGGGGTCAACATGGTCGTGATGGACGACATGGACGTCGTCTTTCTCCACTCGTGCATCGCGCGGCTCCGATTGATGCGGTCGAGGGACAAGGTGCCACGCCATGTCAGCCCCGCGTCACGGCTGTGGCCGCAACATGGGCGCCTTCTGGTGACCCGCAACACGCCCGGGCCACGGGAGGGTGCCGCTATATTCCGAGGTGTCAGGCGGGCATTGGCTGGACGGTCGCGGGGGTAACACCCCCCGAGGAAAGTCCGGGCTCCATTGGGCAGGTCGCCAGGTAACACCTGGACGCGTCACGCGAGTGGCGCGATGGAAAGTGCCACAGAAAACAAACCGCCCGTGCGCCGCGAGGTGTGCGGGTAAGGGTGAAACGGCGGGGTAAGAGCCCACCGCAATCCTGGCAACAGGGTTGGCACGGCAAACCCCGGCCGGAGCAAGGCCAAGTAGGCGGCGAGAGCGCCCAACTCGACAAAGACGCCGCGGGTAGGCTGCTGGA
>JAEUJK010000491.1 GCA_016794735.1 Gemmatimonadota bacterium
GCGGCGAGGGGAAGCGCGAGCGCAACAGCGAGGCAGGGAACGACGAAACGGACCATCGGGAGGCGTGAAGGAGGGCTCCCGGCAAGATAGCGCCACGTGCCCGGGGTCACCGGTCGGCGACCTGCCGCTGTACGTGTCCCCTGCGGTTCACATGCCGAGTCCCCACTTCACCCGTGTGTACGCGATGCGGAATCCGTGACGCTCGGCGTTGCGCTGGGAGCCGCTGCCCGGGCGTGCGCACATCATCGCGAGGGAGTAGCCGGCGTCCACCGCGTCCTTCAGGCGGTGTTCGAGCAGGGCGAACTGCGCACCCTGCTGCCGCGCTTCGGGAATCGTGCTGGCGCCAGCGAGGAGAGCCACGTCGTCCTGGAATGTCAGGCCACCGGTCGCCACCGTGCGCCCTTCCAGCTCAACGAGGTAACAGCGCGCATCGGTACGGTGCGTGTTGACGACCGAGAGCCCGTGCATGAGTGCGATGTACTCCGGAAACTCGCTCCATCCAGCGACCGATGTCGCAATCCACGGCTCCGCGTCGGTCGGGCCCATCGTGCGAACGGACAGGCGAGGATTGCGACGTCCCTCCAACGACACCCCCTTGCCGATGGGGCGATACATCACGCTGGTGAACTCGACGACCTGGTAGCCGCGCGCGACAAGCAGCGCCCGCGCCGAATCGTCGGCGAGCGGACACACCTCGTGGAAGATCGGGGCACCACGTTCGCGATAGAACGCCTCGATCTCATCCAGGTGAGCGGCCTCCACCGGTCCCGCCATCCCCAGGTTGAAGGTCTGGGTGATGGGCGACGCAGGACCGTCGAACATCGCGAAGGTCCCACCGATCTCGCGCCAGGTGGCGCCCACCGCAGGCTCCACCCGAGCGCGCGCCTCGACAAACCCGCGGCATCCGGCCGCCTCGGCCAGTTCGAGCCGGCGGGCGAGGGTCAGGTCACTGAATGGACAAACGTCGGTCATGCTCCCAAGGACCTCCTGTGCGGCCCGGTGGTCATCGCGACGTAAGCCACCGGGCCACGGCGCCTGATCGCCCGCGCAAAGGAGTATAGCTTGTACGCTCGACTCCCCTCTCATCCATGCGTCCTCTCCTCCGTTCGTTCCTGCTTTCGTTGGTCGCGCCGGCGCTCGCCGCGGCCCAGGCTGGTGGATTTGTCACCATGCTCGGCAAGGACACGATCCTCGTCGAACGGTATGAGCGATCCCTCAACCGCATCGAAGGCCAGATCGTGCGTCGTTCGCCGCAGACGACGATCCTGCGCTATGCGCTGACCTTCCAGGCTGACGGCAGCATCGCGTCGTACGAGCAGTCGGTGTTGCGCCCCGATGGATCGGCGGCGCCAAACAGTGCACCGCAGCGCATGACCTTCACGGCAGACAGCGTGATCCGCACGCTGACGCAGAACGGGCAGCCCACCACGCTGCGATCGGCCGCACCCATTGGCACCCTCCCCACCATCTCCGGGTCCGCGCTCATCTCGGAACTCGCTGTTGCGACGGCACGTCGACACGGTGCGGCGCACCAGATCGGCTTTGGCGCGCAGCAGGCGGCCCCCACGCGCATGGACATCCGCTTCATCGGTGCCGACACGGCGGAGATCGTGCTGGGCGGCTTCCGCACCGGCCTCAAGCTGGGCGCCTCGGGCGAGCTGCTCCGGAGCGACGGTTCCCTGACTACGCAGAAGTTCATCATCACCCCGGCGCCAACGGCGAACATCGGGACGATCGCCAGTGGCTGGGCCGCGCGCGATGCGGCCGGGCAGGCGTTAGGCGCGGCGTCGACGCGCGATACGTTGCGTGCGACCATCGGTGGCGCCACCGTCACCATCGACTACGGGCGCCCCGCGGCGCGCGGACGCGAGATCTGGGGCAAGCTCGTGCCGTTCGACACCACGTGGCGCTTCGGTGCCAACGCGGCGACGCAGCTCACCACCGACAAGGACCTGGTGATCGGTGGCCAACCCGTGCCCGCGGGGAAGTACACCCTGTTCCTCTATCCCACCGCCACCGCGGCGTGGTTGATCGTGAACAAGCAGACGGGCCAATGGGGCACGGCGTACGATGCCGCGCAGGATCTCGTGCGCATCCCGCTGCAGTTGCACATGAACCTGCGCGAGAGCGAGGAACGTTTCCGCATCTTCCTCGCAGGCGAGACGCTCATGATGCATTGGGACCGCGGCGGATACGGCGTGAAGGTCGAGGCCAGGCCGTAAC
>JAEUJK010000507.1 GCA_016794735.1 Gemmatimonadota bacterium
TACCGGCGGTTGATCGCCAGGCGCTCCTTGTTGGGGAGCGCATGGATCGCGTGGTTCCGGAAGGAGAACTCACCCGCCCAGTCACCGTCGAACATGCCGAGGATGGCGAGGAGCGTCGACTTTCCCGCCCCGGACGGGCCCATGATCGTGATGAACTCGCCCGGCTGGATGTCGAACGAGATGCGACGCAGCACGTACGACCGCCCGGCGGCCGTGTCGTAGTACTTCTCGACCCCGCGCAACGACACGAGCGGACCGACGAGTGGCGCTTCCTCTACGGGGAGGGCGGGCTTGCTGGACTTGAAGAAGGCCACGGGAGAAGCGGTAGACGGTAAGACGGCAGACGGCAGACGGCAGACGGCAGACGGCCGCGAGATCCTCGCCGAGCCTTCGAGAGTAGTGGCGGCGGATCGGTCGAGCAATCCGCCGCCGTCCTCAGGCCCGGCGCCTCGTGATCATTCGGCGCGCAACGCCTCCACCGGATCGACCCGGGTGGCGCGGCGTGCGGGGACCAGCGAGGCGATGAGTGCCACGAGCATGAGCAGCATCGGGACAAAACCGAACGTCAGCGGATCGGTCGCCGAGATGCCGTAGAGCTGGCTGCGCAACAGCTGCGCGAGCCCGATGGCTGCCGGGATCCCGATCACCACGCCAACCGCAACCAGTCGCGCCCCGCCGCCCAGCACGAGGCGAACGACGTCGGCGCGCTGGGCGCCAAGCGCCACGCGGACTCCCATCTCCTGCGTGCGTTGCGCGACCGAGTACGACATCACGCCGTACAGGCCGATCGACGCGAGGGCGAGCGCCGCGATACCAAAGATCGCGAACATCGTGCCGAACACGCGGCCCTGGAACATCCGGTCGCGAATCACGCGGTCCATCGTGAACAGGCGCGCGATCGGGAGGTCAGGGTCGATGTTCGCGAGGACGTTGCGAACCGCGGAGCTGCTCGCGCTGGGGTTGCCCGCGGTGCGAATGGCGAGAGCAACCGACGTCCATCCCGACTGGTCCAACGGGACCCAGAGGTGCTCGCCCCGTCCGCGTTCACCCACGGTGCGCACCACGATGTCCGGCGCCACACCGATCACCGTTCGCGGCAGGGTATCACTCCCGATCAGCAGGGTCTGCCCGACCGGGTCGCGGTCGTTCCACTCCCGACGCGCGAGGCTCTGCGAGACGATGACCACGCGCGCGGCCGTTGGCCCGTCCGTCGTGGTGAACTCGCGGCCCCGCAGCAGGGGCGAGCCCATCGCGGCGAAGTACCCCGGCGACACGACATTGAACATCGCGTCCGGGCGATCCGCCGGGTCTTCGGTGCGCCCGGGCAGGTGATACTGGTCGGAGGAGCAGCAGTCGCCGATCGGGAGCCACCCGGACATGGCGACCGAGGTGACCCCGGGAATGCCGGCCAGCGCCGTGCGGATGGCGGCGCGAGCGCTGACGCGCTGCGAATCACTAGCGTAGCGATCACCGGCGAGGGCCAGCGTGCCGGTCAGCAATCGCTCGCTGTTGAAGCCGAGGTTGGCGCGCTGCGACCTGAGGAAGCTCTGCACCATCAGCGCGGCACCCGCAAGGAGCACGAGCGACAACGACAGCTGGCCCACCACGAGCCCGGCGCGCAACCGGCCGAGCGACCCATGGGCGCTGCCACCGCGACCACCAGACGCCTTGAGCGTGCTCGCCAGCTCGGGCTTGGTCAGCCGGAGCGCGGGCACGATCCCGAAGATGAGCCCGGACCCGACGGTAATCGCCGCGGTCATGAGGAGCACCGTGCGGTCCACGTCGAAGCGCATGTAGAACGGGACCTCGGTGGGCATGCCCCACCGGGTGAACGCCTCGACCCCCCACACGCCCACGGCGACGCCGACGACTCCCCCAAGCACGGCAAGCATCAGGCTCTCCGTGAGCATCTGGCGCACGAGGCGGGGCCGCGTGGCCCCCATCGACAATCGCACGGCCAGCTCGCGCTGTCGCCCCGATCCTCGCGCGAGGAGCAGGTTGGCCACGTTCGAGCACGCGATCAGCAGCACAAACGCCACGGCGCCGACCATCGTCAGGAAGATCCCCCCGACCTCGGAGGCCACGTCCTCGTTGGAGGGCAGCATCCAGGCGCTGCGGTCCTTGTTCGTCGCCGGAAAGCGGCGCGCGAGGTCTGCCATGATCGCCTGCAATCGCTGTTCGCCGGCGTCACGCGAGATGCCGTTCCGCAACCGGCCGATCACCATCCACGAGGTCCAGTCGCGATCGGTGCGTTGCGCCTCGCTGGGAGCGGCCGGCAGCCAGAGGTCGTCCACCTCGGGGAAGCGGATGCCCTCCTCCATCACCCCAACGACG
>JAEUJK010000508.1 GCA_016794735.1 Gemmatimonadota bacterium
CGCTCGGCCCGGCCGCCGACGTGGCCACCGTCTTCGCCGACTCGAACAAGAAGTACCTCAGCACCGACCTGATGCGCACGGAGCCGGAGCGCCCCGGGTTCCTCTCGCGCGAGGTCACGCTGCACGGCTTCGACGTCCTGCGCCGGCACTGCGACTTTTGTCCCCCGGGGACGCGAGAAGGCACGGCGTGAACCGGCGACGATTCCTTGGTGCCGCCGGCGGGGTGGCTGCCGTCGGCTGGTGGTCGCGCCGCTTCGTGGAGCTGTCCGGTGCGGGCCCCGTCCTTCCCCAACCGCCTCGCGCCAGCGTCGCGAACCTCACGCTGCGCGCCGCGCCGGGGCGTGCGGCCGTCGGCAGCACCTCACTCGACGCGTGGCTCTACAATGGGCTGCTGCCCGGCCCTACCCTTCGCGTACAGCGCGGTGAGCCGGCGCGCATCCGGCTCGAGAACCAGCTGCCGGAGTCCACGATCACGCACTGGCACGGCTTGCTCGTCCCCGAGGCCGCAGACGGGCACCCCCGCCTGGCGATCGACGCCGGCAAGACGTACGAGTACGCGTTCACGGTGGATCAACCACCGGGACTCTCCTGGTACCATCCGCACACGCACCTGCGCACGGGCTACCAGGTGCATCGCGGGCTCGCGGGACTCATCGTGATCGACGATCCGGCGAACCGAACGCGCGGGTTGCCGCCTGCCGAGCGCGAACTGGTCCTCGTCATCCAGGACCGCACCGTCATGGCATCAGGTGAGGTGCCTTACGACCTGCGCGGCCCCGCGATGATGGCCGGGTACTTCGGCGACACGATCCTCGCCAACGGGACTCCCACCCCCACGCAGCCGGTGGACGCGGCCACCTACCGCCTGCGGATCCTCAACGGATCGGCGTCGCGCATCTACAAGCTCGGCCTCACGGCCCCCGCACGCATGCGCATCATCGGCACCGACGGTGGGTTTCTCTCCGCCCCCGTCGATGCCGAGGAGATCATGCTTGCACCGGCGGAACGCCTGGACCTGCTCGTCGACTTTTCCGCGTCAGCGGGTCGGCAGGTGAGCCTCGAGACGCGCCCCTTCACGCTGCCGCAAGGCACCTTCGGCCCGGGGGGGATGGGTCGCGGCCGCGACATGATGCGCGGTCGCCAGGGTGATCCCGGCGTCATCATGCACTTCGACGTTGGGCGCACCACCGAGCGGTCCGCGGCGGTGCAGCTGGACGCCCGGCCGACGGTGCCGCTCCCGCGCGGGGCGAACGAGCGGCGGTTCGTCTTCAGCTCGATGATGATGGATCACACCATCAACGGCATGTCGTTCGACATGGAACGACCCGACGTCCGCGCGCGCGCCGGCGCCATCGAGCGATGGACCTTCGTCAACGACGGCCCGGTGCCGCATCCGGTCCACCTGCACGCCGCACAGTTCCAGGTGCGCACACGCACCGGCGGGCGCAACGTCGTCTCGCCGTGGGAAACGGGGTGGAAGGACACCGTGCTCGTCGCGCCGTCCGAGGTGGTGACGGTCGACGTGCACTTCGGTCCGCACCCCGGCCTCTTCCTCCTGCACTGCCACAACCTGGTGCACGAGGACATGGGGATGATGCTGAACGTCGCGCTCGACCCGGCCTAACGACGGCGCGTCCAGACCGGGTGCGTGGGGAGGGCGGCGTGGTCGATCACCACCCCGCCCTTCATCACGACGTCCAGCTTGCGGATGTTGCGGATGTCGGCCACGGGATCCGCCGCGAGCACCAGGAGGTCCGCCGCCTTCCCCGCCTCGAGCGTGCCGTACTGCGCAAGCGCCTTGCTGGCGATGGCGCCGTTCTTCGTCCCCGCCGTGATCGCCTGCAGCGGCGTCATCCCCAGCTCCACCAGTCCCTCGATCGCCGCGAGCGTGCCGAGGCCGGGTTCCTGCCAGTCGGGCTTGGCGTCGCGGCGAAACTCGGGCGCAAGGCCGAGGTAGTTGTCGGTCGCCGG
>JAEUJK010000513.1 GCA_016794735.1 Gemmatimonadota bacterium
GAGGACTTGCAACTCAGGTCCGTCGCCTTGAACGCATGGACGTCCTTGGCGTGGCAGTCGACGCACATGAGATTCTTGAGCGCCGTGGAGTCGCTCTTGAAGTGCACGGAGTGGCCGGCCGTGGCGATAATGCGCTTCCACGTGGAGTCCGCCTGCCGCTGTTCGTGGCACTCCCCGCACACGCGATTGGGGACGGGCGCGTGCTTCGGGATATCTTCCGGGCGGTCAAGCACCCAGTAGTACAGCTCCTTGGTGCTCGCAAAGATCGATTGCTGGTGGCACGCGTGGCATTCCAGCTTGTCGTGCTCCGACACGCGGAAGCGGTTGAACGCGCCCTTCATGACGTGACAACTGGAGCAGAAATCGTTGTCGTGCATCATGAAGTTCCAGCTCCACGCCCCCGCCCCGCCAGCAATACCGAGGGTGAGCACGGTGGACGCGCCTAACGCGATCTTGGCGCCGCGGGACCGGGTGACGAGCCAGGTGAAGATGTCGCGGCGCCGGCGCCAGGTGACGGTCGCGACGACGACGGCCACGATCGCGCCGACGATCACCCCGCTGATCTGGATCCACTGGGGCACCTCGCTGAACAGGAACCGCGAGATGGCGGCGGCCCCCCCTGGCAGCGGGGCCTTGTCAAAGCGAATCGAGTCCGCCGAGGTGGAGTCGTGGATCTGCACCCCGGCCTGGGCGCCAGCGCGCGCTGCCGTGATGAGCGCACACGCGACCGCGGCGAGGAACCCGAACTCGGTCCCTCGCCGCTTGCTCACGGTCGACAGCATGCCCAACGGACGGCTCAGTTGGTTGCCGGTGCCTTCAGGATCAACTGGTCATACGGTGCCAGGCGCGACAGCGGTACCGGCGACGGCACACCGTAGTCTTTCTGCACCTGCGCCAGGCTGGCACGGAGGAGCGCCTTCACGAGGAACGGGTTGTGGACCTCCGAACCGTGCATCTTGGCCAGGTTCGAATTGAAGGTTGCCCCGCGCGCCGTCGTCACCTTGCCCGCCACGAACTCGGTGGCCGGGATCTTCCCGTTGGCCCGCCCGGCGGCAATCTGCTGGTCGAGCGCCGTGTACAGCGTCTTGATGTCCAGCTCAGTGGTGGTGAAGACCGTGCGCGCGCTGGCTTCCGTGTGGCAGCCCGAGGCCGCGCAGCTCTTGAACGACCGCTGGGTGATCTGGGTGCACGATTGGTCCGCGGTCGGCGCCCCGTTGGCGTCCACGCACGGGATGGCGGTGAACCGGTGTCCCGTCACGGTGACCACGAAGTTGTTGGTCGCCTTGTCGCGCACGTCGTATTTCCCGAGATGGCACCCAGCACACAGTTTGGGGTTCTTGTCCGAGCCGTGCGAACTTTGCGCCTCGTCGAACTGGATGCCCGGGGGCCACCAGCCAGCCGAACCGAGGAGGAGCGGACCGTGCGGTGCGTGCGGCGTGTCGCGCGATCCGGTGAAGTCCGGGTTGCCGCGACGGTTGTGGCACTTCACGCAGAGGTTGTTCTCGGGATCGCGCGAATCCACCGGATACCGGAGCTGCTTCGGATTGCTGGAGCCATGCGGATCGTGGCACACCACGCAGGTCACACCCTGCCCGGTGGCGTTCGTGGCAAAGGTCTTGTCCGTGTAGTTCGTGTTCACGCCCCAATTCGCGAGGACGGCCTGCCCGATGTGGCACCCCTGGCACGCCGACCGCGGGCCGTTCGGAACTTCGGGAGCGGTTGCCGTGGCGCCATTGTACGCGCGGGTGTACGAGGTCGCGTGTCGCGACCGCCGCCACTCTTCCACGAATGGATGGTGCGAACCCGAGTGACACTCGGAGCACCCGTTGGTTACGGCACGCCCGGTATCCGCCTTGATCGACGGGAGCATCTGGCCGCGAGTCGGCACCCCGATATGCTGCAACCCCGGGCCGTGGCAGCTCTCGCACTGCACGTCCTGATACCGTACATCCTTCGTCGAACGCCAGCCGACGGTCGTGTCGGTCACTGCGTTGCCGAGGTTGCTCACGGTATGACAGGCCTGGCACAACCCCTGCTTGCCGGCGTTGGCATCAAGGGTCTGCCATGCCTTCGCGTGCTTGGTCTCCTTCCATTTGCCCTGTTGGCCCACGTGGCAGTTGCCGCACACCGTGAGCTTGGTCGCTTGATCGTCGTACCCTACGAAATTCGCCGCGGCCGCCGGGGGCGCCGCGAAGTTCGGTCCATCCCGATACACAATTTTCTCATCGACGCATCCCGCGCCGAGAGCCATGCCAGCAAGGGCTGACAAACGGGCCATCCAACGACGTACACGCATCGACGCACACCTCATCTGGGTTGGTGTCGTTCCGACACGTGCTCGACAACGGAGGAGGATCGCGCTGCTTTGCGATCGTTGAGGGGCACGTCTTCCTGAACCGAGGCGAACATAAATGCCTGATGAATGGTTGAGACCCCGGGATTCCCCTACAACGTTGTCACGAATTCCGCTTTTCGCTGTTGGCGCGCACATACCGGATCACGAACAAGGCGCCGCCAACCACCAGCGTCAGGGGGAGCACATAAACGAGCAGATTAAGACCCTCGGCCTTGGGCTCGAGGAGGACCCACTCGCCGTACTTCCCAATGAAGTATGCACGGATCTGATCCGGGGTTTTTCCCGCGGCCAGCTGCTCGCGGACCAGCCCCTTCATCTCGAGGGCCAGTTCAGACGGCGAGTCGGCGATGGAGAGCCCCTGGCAGACTGGACATCGAAGTCCCGAGGCCACCTCACGCGTCCGTCGCTCCAGTGCCGAATCCCCTGCCGCAACCCTGGGGGCGGCAGCATCCTGCGCGGCGAGGTCACCGCCCAACAGCCCGGGCGCAGCGAGCGAGAACACGAGTCCCACGCTCGAGACCATCCCATGAACGCGCCTCACGGGGCCCCCGGCGCCGCCAGCAGGCTATCGAGCTTTTGGGAGAGCAACTGGTCCGTGACCGCGCCGATGTGCTTGTAGGCGACGCGGCCGTCCTTCGAGATGAAGAATGTCTCTGGTGCGCCGTACAGCCCGTAGTCGATCGCTGTTCGCGTGCGCGGGTCGTTCACCGACGGATACGACTGCCCACCCATCTGCTCGATCCAGCGCTTCCCTGCCGACGGCGAGTCATTGTAGAGCACGCCGTAGAACTTCACGCCACGTGTGGCGTAGTCCGCCGCCACCTCGGTCAGCGCCTGGTGTTCGCGCCGGCACTCGAGGCACCACGACGCCCAGAAGTTGAGGACCACGACCTGACCACGCAGTTCGGACAAGCGGATCGTATCGCCGACCGCGCGTTGCTGCCCCGGTTCACCCGTCGCGAACACCTCCAGCGCGAAATCGGGAGCCATCTTCCCCGGCAATGGCGAGTTGATCTCCCCCGGGTCCCGCGTGAGCCCAAACGCCAGCAGCGCAATGATCGGCAGGGCGACGAGCCCGGCCATGCTGGCCCGACGCCAGTTCATCCCGGCCGGAGCCGGAGTCTCGGGCGTGGTCATGTGGCGGCCACCGGTGCAGGTGCAGCCATCGGTGGCTCCGCCTCAACCACCGCGGCGGGCACGCGTCGCCCGAACGGGGCGATTGAGATCATGGCCCCGAGGCAGATGATCATCCCGCCGGCCCAGATCCACGGCACCAGCGGCTCCACGATCACGCGCAGCGTGGCATTGGTCCCATCCTGCGCGAAGGCCTGCAGGTTCAGGTAGATGTCGCCCGACGGCCGGCTCCGCACGGCCGGCGTGGGCACGGGTTGCTGCGAGGTGGGATAGAAGTTCATTCGCGGGTCGAGCCGCGCGACTTCGCGCCCTCCCTTGAGGATCGTGACCGTGGTCCCGATCACCGAACGCTGCGGTTCCTCGCGCCCCCACACTTCGTCAAGCCGGACCTGCAGCCCACCAACCGTCATGGACTCGCCCTTCTTGAGCGTGGCCTCGTGTTCGGCACGAAAGGTGGATGACGCCGTGATGGCCACCGCGACGGCGACCACGCCGAGGTGCGCGACATACCCCCCGTAGCGGCGACGATTGGCCGCCAGGAGGTGCCCGAGCGCATCGACCGCAGACTCCCCGCGGAGTCGCATCCGGGCGCGGGCTCCTTCGACAAACTCCCCGATGTTGGCGACAAACGCGAACGCGGCAAAGGCGAACGCCAGCGCGGCATAGGGCGAGCGAACGCCGGCTCCCACCGACGCGACCAGGGTCACCCCCGCCGCGATGATCGGTCCCAGCAGCTTGCGCCGCAGGGTCGCGCGATCGGCCTCCTTCCACGGCAACGCCGGCCCGACCCCCATCAGGAACAGCAGCGCCGCGCAGATGGGGATCGTCATCCGGTTGAAGAACGGCTCGCCCACCGAGACCTTCTCGCCGCGCACGGCCTCAGCAAACAACGGAAAGAGGGTGCCGACCAGCACCGTGAAGGTGAAGGCGGTGAGCAGCAGATTGTTGAACAGGAACACCGTGCCGCGTGACGCCACCCCTTCCAGCTTCCCGAAGCTCACCAGCCGCTCGGAGTTGCCCGCGACGAGCACGAACGACGCGAGCAGGGTGATGGCAATCGCCACGAGGAAGTAGTACCCGATGAGCCCCTCGGTGAAGGCGTGCACCGACGAGAGCACCCCCGACCGCGTGAGGAAGGTCCCAAGGATGGTGAGGGCAAAGGTGGCCACCACCAGGTTCAGGTTCCACAACTTGAGCAGGCCGCGGCGCTCCTGGACCATCACCGAGTGCAGGAAGGCGGTCGCCGTGAGCCACGGCATGAACGACGCGTTCTCGACCGGGTCCCACGCCCAGTACCCACCCCACCCGAGCACCTCGTACGACCACCACATGCCGGCGATGATCGCCGCCGTGAGGAAGGCCCACGCCCCCAGGGTCCAACGGCGAGACAAGCGGATCCAGCTCCCATCACCCACTTCACCCGACGCCATCGCACCCATCGCGAAGGCAAACGGCACGGTCATCCCCACGTAGCCGAGGTAGAGCAGCGGCGGATGGATCCCCATCAGCCAGTGATTCTGCAGCAGCGGGTTTGGCCCAGGTCCATCCGGCGGCACCGGCGACACGGCGCCGAACGGAAAGGCCGGCGACACGAGGAGGAACTGGAAGAAGATCCCCACCCCCAGCATCGTGGCGGTCGTGTACGGAATCAGGTTGCCCTCACGGGACCTGTTCCAGAACACCACCAACGCCGTGAGCAGCGCGAGGACCCATCCCCAGAAGAGGATCGATCCCTCGAGCGCTCCCCAGAGCGAGATCACCGTATAGTAGAGCGGCGTCGCCCGGCTCCCGACCTGCGCGACGTAGTCGATCGAGAAGTCGTGGGCGACGAGGCCGAAGATCATGGCGAAGGTCGCCGCGGTCATCAGGCCGAACTGGAGGTACGTCGCCGCATATCCTGCGCGCAGCCACCCCGCCTGCGCGCGCCGCGCGCCAAACGTGACGAGCAGCAAGGCGGCGACGGTCACCGCCAGGGAGACGTACAGGGAACTAGCGCCGATCGCTCGCGTCACGACGTCTGCCCCTTGATGAGGGACCGATACATCTCCTGCGGCCGCTCACCCGGCTTGGGTGCGCGGTACTCCTCGGAGTGGCGAATCATCAGCTCTTTCGACTCGAACACCTTGCCGGCGCTGTATCGCCCAACCACCACGACCCCCATGCCGTCGCGGAACATCTGCGGGGGCGCGCCCTTGCTGTGCACCTCGATCTCCTGCGACCCGTCGGTCACGCGGAAGCGCAGGTCGAGCGCTTCGGCGTCCCACTTCACCGACCCCGGGGCCACCTGGCCACCAAGCCGCACGGTCTTGCCGTAGGCCTCGGGACCGAGCTGCGTCAGTTCC
>JAEUJK010000563.1 GCA_016794735.1 Gemmatimonadota bacterium
GCCGCGTGAGGCTCAAGGAACGTAGCATTAGAAGGGCCCGATATCAATGCAGCACAAAGACTTCACGCGCTCGGCGAACAAGCTGCGCGAAGGCCTGCCGGGAAAGGAAAAGGGGCGGACCGTGAGGCCCGCCCCTTTGCCAATGCAACGGTGATCGATCAGGAACCCGAGAAGGGCGCGTAGCGGAAGGCGATGATCCCTTCACCCTCGACTTCGACGCGGAAGGCCTTGTTGCCCTTCGGCGCGATCGCGGTGAGGCTGGTCTCCTTGGTGCCCTTCACGTTCCCGGCCGCATCGAGGAACTCGAACTTGATGGTGTAATCGGCCGCGGCCTCCTGGAGGTTATCCACCTGCCCAGCGAGGACGTGCTTCGTGCCGTCGTGGCTCCAGAGGTTGAACGACACCTTCGCCTTGGCGTTCTGGTACCGCGTGAAGTGCACCAGCAGCGAGTCGTTCATCCCCTTGAACTTGGCTTCTTCCGGATCGAGGAGCGCCTTCACCTCGGCCGCCTTGGCGTTCTTCTGCGCCATGGTGGTCTTTTTGTCGTTCGCGGCGTCGAGGGCGATCTTGCGCAACGAGTCGATCTTCACCTTGACCGACTTCGCGTCGGACTGGTAGTTGAGCGCCATGACCTGGTAGGCTTCCTGGTTCTCCGGGTCGATGGCGAGGAGCCGGCGGATGTAGCCGTCGGCGTCCTTGTAGCGCTCGAGCTTCTGCAGGGTCAGGGCGACGTTGAACAGGCCGTCGCGGGAGTACGGGTTCTTCTTGAGCCCCGCCTCGAAGAGGGCCGCGGCTTCCTTCGCCTGCTCGGCCCGCGCGGCATTCACGCCGGCGTCGAACAGGGCTGCGTCGGTGTACTTGTCGGGATTGGCGACCATCGCGCCGAAGACGCGCGCGGCGGCGCCGGCGTCGCCGGTCATGATCTGCGCGCGGGCGAGCGTCGCTTCGGCCTTGGCATCGCCCGGGAACTCGGCGTTGTACTTGCCCAGGTAGTCGATCGCCTGCTGGATCTTCTGCGACTTCGGCTCGCCGTCGAGGTTCTCGGCGTGCGAGAGCATGAGCATCGCGACGTTGGTCATGGTGGAGCGGCGCTCATCGACCAGCGAGGTGTCGCCCTTCATGAGGTCCGTCATCTTGATGAACGACGCCACGGCCCCGTTGAGGTCGTCCTTGGACTGCAGGGCGTTCCCCATGAGGTTGTGGGCGATGTACGCGAGCTTGAAGCCGTCGTAGATGGCGAGGCCACGCTGCGACAGCTCCATGGCTTCGTCGACCTTCTGGGCGTTGTAGGCGTTCACGGCCTCGTTGACGAGGGCCGCGTAGACCTTGCGACGCCCTTCTTCCGTCTGCTCCTTGCAGGCCGCGTTGGACGCCTCGACGATGTCATACATCGAGTCCGCCGCGAGCAGCAGGTCGATGGTGCCCTCGCCCGCGAGCCCGATGGTGGCGCGCGACACCGGCGCCTTGCCCTCCGGGAGCGAGGCGAGTTCGGCGTAGGCGTTGCCGAGCGTCATCGCGCGGCCCACCGGGTTGGCGGCAATGACCTTGGCTTCGTCCTTGGAGAGCTTGGTCATCGCCTCCTTCACCGCGGCCATCATCTGGTCCGGCTTGCCCTGGAACAGGGCCATCTTGGCCAGCGCGTTGTTCGCGTCCTTGACCTGACCCGGCTTGCCAAGCTCGATGTTGCAGGCCGCTTGCGCCGCCACCACGCCGGGCACCGCCAGCATGAGGGCCAGGGCCTGCGAGAGCTTTCTCCACGTCATCGACTCAATCTCCGTACAGGTGAGCGCGCGAGGGAGGTCGCGCGAATGAATTCCTACACACGTCCCCCACGATCGTTCCACGCGGCCAGCGCCGCCCGGGACACGTCCATCGTGGTGCGACCCGTCGCCCGAGCCACGGCCACGACGTCGTCAAACTCCGGCTTGCATCGTTGATCGCCGTTAGGCAGCGTGGCCACCTTGACCCGCACCGCGTGCCCATCGACCACCACCCGCCCCTCCCCACGTACCAGCGCCGTGCGTTCCGCCACCACCCGTCGCACCCCCAGGGTGGTCGTATGCCGGAACACCAGCGCCTCCAGCCGGGAAACTTCGTCAGGAGCGCACAAGACTTCCAGACGCATCCCCGGACGTCCCTTCTTCATGTGGGTCGAAAGGACCACCACGTCCAGCGCCCCGGCGTCGAGCAGCGCCTCGGCCGCGGCCGCGACGGCCTCAGCCGGCATGTCGTCCAGGTCGCATGCCAGCTGGACAACCTGTTCCGAGATGGCGGGCCGGTCCTCGCGTTCGGCCACAATCAACCGGAGCACGTTGGGTCGCTCCAGCAGGTCCCTGGTGCCGGCACCCAGGCCGACCCGTCGCGGCACGTAGGTCGCCGGCGGGGTGCCGCGGGAGAGGGCACGTACCAACGCGGCACCCGTCGGGGTCACCAGCTCACCTGTGCCCTCCGGGCCCGGGCGCACACGCTGCCCCTCCAGCAGCCGCAGGGTCGCCGGCGCTGGCACCGGGAGCACCCCGTGCGCGGCCCGCACGAAGCCGTCGCCAAGGGAAATCGCGCCGCAGTACACCTCGTGCAGCCCCAGCTCGGCGAAGCCCCCCACCACACCGATCACGTCGAGGATCGCGTCCACGGCGCCCACCTCATGCAGGTGGACCTCCTCGGGCGAGACCCCGTGCGCCTCCCCCTCGATGGTCGCGATCCCCGAGAACACCGCGTCGGCGAGGCGGCGGACCTCGGACGGAAGGTCGGCCCGGGCCACCAGCTCCCGGATCTCCGACAGGTGACGCCCGTGAGGCTGTTCGGGGATGTCGAAGTCGACCTTGGTCGCGGAGAGTCCGCCGCGGACGACCGGGTACACCCGGACGCCTATCCCGTCGAGACCCAGGCGCGCAGGCAGCCCCTCGAGCCACCCCGCATCGAGCCCCGCTCCCACCAGCGCCCCGAGGGTCATGTCCCCGGAGATTCCGCTGAATGGGTCGAGGATCGCGATCGTGGTCACGGGGAAGCCCTCAGGCGCGGTACGACGCGCCACTCCCGGTGTTGTACACCACCACCTCGGCGTCGCGGGAGATTCGACCGGCCGCGACCAGCTGTGCCGTCACGGCAAGCGCGCACCCACCCTCGGGTGCGGCATCGATCCCGGTGCGCGCGGCGAGCTTCGCGGTCCACGCACGAATCGTGTCCTCGTCGGCCGCGGCCGCGATGCCATTCGTCTCCTTGATCGCCCGCAACACGAGGCGATCACCGAGTGGGCCCGGCACGCGCAGCCCCGAGGCGTGCGTCACGGGGTTTTCCCACGGCGTCGCGCGATCGGCACCGGCGTCAAACGCCCGCACGAGCGGCGCACAACCGGTCGACTGCGTGACGACGATGCGCGGCAGCTTTGTGTCCGCGGGGAGCCATCCCCACTGGATCATCTCCTTGAAGACCTTCCACATCCCGATGACGCCCTCGCCACCACCGGTGGGGTACACGACAACATCGGGAAGCCGCCATCCCAGCTGCTCGGCGAGCTCGAGCCCCAACGTCTTGTTCCCTTCAGCCCGATACGGCTCGCGGAGCGTGGCGACATTGAAGTACCCCTTCTCCGCCGCGAACGCGACGCTCATGCGACCGGCGTCGCCGATGTG
>JAEUJK010000454.1 GCA_016794735.1 Gemmatimonadota bacterium
CCCCCACGTCGTTGCCGATGCCGCCGTGGATCAGGGCCTCCTGCACGCTCTTGTAGCTGTCCACGAACTGCGTGTACTTGCCCACCACGGCAATGCGCACCTTGTCGCGCGGCTGCACGACGCGATTGACCAGCGTCTCCCAGCGGCCGAGGTCGGGCTGGCGCCCGGTGAGGTTGAGGCGCGTCATCACGCGCTCGTCGAGCCCCTGCTCATGGAAGGTGAGCGGGATCTGGTAGATCGTCGGCACGTCGACGCTCTCGATGACGTTGCCGAACTCCACGTTGCAGAAGAGGGCGATCTTGCGCTTGACGTCCTCGCTCAGCGCGCGCTCCGTGCGGCAGATCAGGACGTCCGGCTGGATACCGATCTCCATCAGTTCGCGCACCGAGTGCTGCGTGGGCTTGGTCTTCACCTCACCGGCCGCCGCGATGTAGGGCACCAGCGTGAGGTGCACGAACATGGCATTCTGCTTCCCCACCTCCTGCCGGAACTGCCGAATGGCCTCAAGGAACGGGAGCGACTCGATGTCGCCGACGGTGCCGCCGATCTCCACGATCACGACGTCGTTGCCCGGCGCCATGCGCTTCATGTGCGACTTGATCTCGTCGGTGATGTGCGGGATCACCTGGACGGTGGAGCCGAGGTACTCGCCACGCCGTTCCTTCGTGATGACGTTCAGGTAGATGCGCCCCGTCGTCACGTTGTTGAGCTGCGAGAGCGGCCGGTCGATGAAGCGCTCGTAGTGCCCGAGGTCCAGGTCGGTCTCGGCCCCGTCGTCCGTGACGAAGACCTCACCGTGCTGGAACGGCGACATCGTGCCGGGGTCGACGTTGAGGTACGGGTCGAACTTCATGATCGACACGCGCAGCCCGCGCTCCACGAGCAGTCGCCCGAGCGACGCCGCGGCGATTCCCTTGCCCAGCGACGAGACCACGCCGCCGGTGACGAAGATGAAGCGGGTGGTTTGCGGGGTCGTGGCACTCATGTCATCCGTCCGGCGTAAAGGTCATGCCAACGCTGGTTCGCGCGGGCGAGGTCATCTTCCGTGTCGATGCCCCCTTCGAGGGGGCCGTCCTGCACCGCTACGCCCATCGCGAGTCCGGCCGCCAGCGGTCGCAACTGCTCCAGCCGCTCCACCTGCTCCAACGGGTGGACCGGCAAGGTGATCCAGTGCTGCAACGCGTCGCGGCGGTACGCGTAGACGCCCACATGCTGGCACACCAGGGCGTCCCGCGTGTCCCGATCCGACTCGTCGCGCAACCACGGGATCGGGGCTCGCGAAAAGTACATCGCGCGCCCGGAGGCGTCGCAGACGACCTTCACGATGTTCGGGTTCCCGAGGATCTCCGGCCCGGCCCGCACGGCGCTCGTCCCCAGCGGGAACCGCGCGCACATGTCGATGGCGCCGCGCAGCGCCCCCGCGTCGACGAAGGGTTCGTCGCCCTGGACGTTCAGGATCACGTCGAACTCGCGGTAGGCATCCAGCGCCGCGACTTCGGCCACGCGGTCGGTCCCGGAGGGGTGCGACTCCCGGGTCAGCACGCTCGAGCCGCCCGCGGCCCGCACGGCCGCATGGACCTCCTCATGGTCCGTGGCCACCACCACGGCGTCGGCCACCCCGAGCGAGCGCACACGTGCCGCCACGCGGGTGACCAATGGTTCTCCCCCGAGCAATCGCAGGGGTTTTCGTGGGAGTCGGGTCGCGCCGAGCCTGGCGGGGATTACGGCCAGGACTGGCATATCGGCAGCGAAGGGGCGTGCAGGGTCGCTTCAGGCACGCTCGTCAAGTTAGTCCGCCGTAGGGCCAAAGGACAGCCTCCGCCCCCGCCCAACTATGGCGGCAGGTGGCGCTGAAAGAAGGCGACGGCGTTCTCCCCGAGCACCTTGCGCACCTGGGCCGCGGTGAGCCCCTCCTGCAGCATGGCCTGGGTCAACTGCGGCAGCCCACTGGCATCGATGGGCATGCGCGTCGCCCCGTCGAAATCGGAGCCGAGGGCGACGAAATCCTCCCCGCCGATGGTGATCGCATGCTTCACCGCCCGCGCGAACGAGGCTGGCGTCACCTCGCAGATGGCGCCGTCCCAGAACCCGATGCCGACCAGGCCCCCGCGCGCGGCGATCGCGCGCAGCTGGTCATCCGAGAGATTCCGGGGGCCGGGACAGGTCCCCTGCACCCCCGTATGGCTCACCACCAGCGCGGGGATCCCGCTGCGCAGCACGTCGTCGACCATGGCGGGTGAGGCGTGTGCGACGTCGATGATGGCGCCTAACGCGCGCGCCCGCTCGATGGCTGCCCGCCCGAACGGCGTGAGCCCGGCGTGACTGACCCCGTGGGCCGATCCCCCGAGCTCATTGTCGAAGAAGTGGGTGAGCCCGAAGATGCGGAACCCTGCGGCGAACAACGTGTCGATGTTGGTGACGACCCCCTCCGCGGGATGCAGCCCCTCGGTGGCGAGGATCCCGCCGATGGCCTCGCTCCCACCCTGCCGCGCCGTCAGCACCGAAAAGAGGTCGGTCACCGAGCGCACGGGACGCAGGGCGCCATTGGACGCCGCGGCCATGCGATCGAAACGCGTCGCCTGCCAGCGTGCCCGTTCGCGCAGCGAACGCCACGCCCGCGGCGGATAGCGCTCCGCCAACGCGAGCAAGGTGATGTTGTCCGTTTCGTCCGTGTTGCGATCGTAGTTGATGCCGCGCGGGGTCTTGGTGACAACGCTGAACACCTGGATCGCCACGTGGCCGTCCTGCAGGCGCGGCAGGTCCACATGGCCGTTCGCGTGCCGGTCGTTGAGGTCCCGCGGCCAAAGCAACGCGTCGGCGTGCAGGTCCACGACCGTCGCCGATGTGTGCAAGGCCGCCGCCTCGGTCGAGACCGGCACTCCCGGTCC
>JAEUJK010000458.1 GCA_016794735.1 Gemmatimonadota bacterium
GAGCAGCTCGCGCAGCTCGACGCGGCGCGCAACGGTGAGTTCGACCGCTTGTTCCTCACCTTCATGATCCAGCACCACCGCGGTGCCGTGGACATGGTGAAGTCCCTCTTCTCCTCCCGCGGCGCGGGCCAGGACGAGACGGTCTTCAAGTTCGCCTCGGACGTCGAGACCGACCAGACAACCGAGATCAATCGCATGTTGCAGATGTTGCTCGAACTTCCCTAACCCGGAGAAACTGGGAATGCACTCCACCCGTCCGTTGCACCGCGTCACCCTGGTCGCCACGCTGGCGATCCTGGCGGCGTGTGCGCGCAACACCCCCGCCCCGACCCCGACCCCCGTGGTCGACCCGCGCAACGATGCGCGCGTCGGCCTCAAGGCCGGGTTGATGGACGCCGGCGAAGCGGTCTCGAACCTGAAGGTCGTGGCCAAGGCCGTGTCGCCGCCGGGCTTCCTCGGCGTCACCAACTCCGACCTCGCCTTCAGCGGCAACTACGTCATCCAGGGCAACTACAACGGCCCGGTGATCTGGGACGTCTCGAACCCGGCCCAGCCCAAGCTGGTGACGGCGTTCAACTGCCCCGCGTCGCAGAACGACGTGTCGGTCTACAAGAACCTGATGTTCATGTCGGCCGAGGCGATGAACGGACGCACGGACTGCCTCCCGGGCGGCGTGCCGGACACGGTGAGCGCGATCCGCATGCGTGGCGTGCGCGTGTTCGATATCTCGGACATCAAGAACCCCAAGCTCGTCGCGAACGTGCAGACGTGCCGCGGGTCGCACACCCACACGGTGGTCGAGAGCCCGAAGGACCCGAACAACATCTACATCTACGTCTCCGGCTCGGCCGGCGTGCGGTCGCCGAATGAGCTGGCCGGCTGCGTGTCGTCGAACCCGAACAACGATCCCAACTCGTCGTTGTTCCGCATCGAGATCATCCGCGTGCCGCTGGCCAACCCGGCCGCGTCGGCCGTGGTGAATCGCGCGAACATCTTCACCGGCCTCACCGCCACGCCGAGCCACGGCGCGGCCCCGGACGACATCGCGGCCGCCAAGGCGGCGGCGGACCGTGCGCGTGCGGCGGGTGGCTTCATTGCCCGCAACCCGTCGCAGGGCACCGACATGGTGATCGGCGGCCAGATGCTGCGCATGTTCCTCGACTCGACGGTCAAGGCACGTGGCGGCACGGGGGCCCCGACGGCCGCAGACTCGGCCACGCTGCGCACGACGCTGCAGTCGTACGTGGATCGCTTCTTTGCCGCGCCGCGCGCCGGCACCCCGATCAACGCGGGGCGCCAGTGCCACGACATCACGGTCTATCCGTCGTTGGGCCTCGCCGGCGGTGCGTGCGAAGGGCACGGCATCCTGCTCGACATCTCCGACCCGGTCAACCCGATCCGTCTCGACGCGGTGGCCGACTCGAACTTCGCCTACTGGCACTCGGCCACGTTCAGCAACGACGGCTCGAAGATCCTGTTCTCCGATGAGTGGGGTGGCGGTGGCGCCCCGAAGTGCCGCGCGACCGACAAGATGGAGTGGGGCTCGAACGCGATCTTCACGATCGAGAACCGCAAGATGAAGTTCCAGAGCTACTACAAGATCCCGACCGTGCAGAGCGCCAACGAGAACTGCGTGGCGCACAACGGGTCGCTCATCCCGATCCCGGGCCGCGACGTGATGGTCCAGGCCTGGTACCAAGGTGGCATCTCGGTGTTCGACTGGACGAACCCGGCGAAGCCGTTCGAGATCGCGTTCTTCGATCGTGGCCCGGTGGACTCGACCCGCATGTCGATGGGCGGCTCGTGGTCGGTGTACTGGTACAACGGCGCCATCATCTCGTCGGAAATCGCGCGCGGGATGGACGTCGCGGACCTCGTGCCCAGCCAGTTCCTGTCGCAGAACGAGATCGACGCGGCGAAGACCGTGCGCTGGACGCACCTCAACGCGCAGGGCCAGCCCAAGATCGAGTGGCCGCCGTCGTTCGCGTTGGCCCGTGCCTTCGTCGACCAGCTGGAGCGGAACAAGTGCCTGAATGCTGCGCGCATCGCATCGGTCCGGCAGTCGCTGTCGACGGCCGAGCGGGCCAATGGTGGCGCGCGCACGTCGGCGCTCTCGACGCTCGCCACGGCGCTCGAGGGTGATGCCCGCGGCTCGTGCGACCCGAACCGCGTGCAGATGCTGATCAAGGCCGTGAAGGACCTGTCGAGCGTCGTGTCCTGATTCTCTGGCAGGCAGGAAAGGGAACGGGCCGTCCGAAAGGGCGGCCCGTTTGCTTTTTTCACCACGTGGGCGGAGCGGCCACCCTAACGCTTACTATTGGTGTGGCAGGCGATCGCCTGCAACGCAGACTCGTGCTCGAGCACCACGCGCACGGCACGTTCACGAGCCGCGTTCCACTGCGTCCAATGTGCGGTGACCTTGGCCGCGCGGGCCCCGGCCCACCGCTGCAACAGGCGCTCCGCCGCGCGGCAGCGATCGCCGTTGGCCGCACCCTCGGCCGTTGGCGCCACCACCGCTTTCACCACGGCAGGGATGGCGTCGCCGCCTAACGACGCCAGGTACAACGGGTCGGGCCCCGTCACCGACGTTTCGCTGCCCGCCGTCCGAGCGAGGTTCGCGCGCGCCACCCAGGCCTCGGGCGAGAGCACGTTGAGTCCCAGCAGGATGGCGAAGGCACTCGCCACGACGCCGGCCGCGAATCGCACCGGGCGCTCGCGCAGCACCGTGAGAGCCAGCCAGGCACTGACCACCGCCAGCCACACCATCACCGCGGTGGCAAAGAGCCGGTCGACCGAGAGGCCGTAGTAGTGCACGTAGAGGCGCATGCGGGCGAACGCCGAC
>JAEUJK010000466.1 GCA_016794735.1 Gemmatimonadota bacterium
TTCAGCAACCTCGCGTGGACGCGCGACGGGAAGGGGTTCTTCTACTCGCGTTTCCCGGCACGCGACGCGGGCAACCGGCTCTCCGACGCGCTGGAGAACCAGCGTCTCTACTATCACCGCATCGGGACGTCGCAGGACGAGGATGTCCTCGTCTTCGAGCAACCGTCGCGGCCACGGTGGTTCGTGTACGGCAGCACGAGTGAGGACGGCCGCTATCTCTTCATCTACACCACCGAGGGTGCGGACACGCGCAACCGACTCGCGGTGGTCGACCTGGTCGACTCGCTGCGTCCACGCGTCACGGCCCCGCTCCGCCAGGTCGTGGATTCGGACGACGGCGAGTTCACGGTGATCGGGAATGTCGGTCGCGTCTTGTACGTGCGAACGGACCTCGACGCCCCGCGGCGCCGCCTGATCGCCATCGACCTGGACCGACCCGAGCGCAAACGCTGGCGGACCATCATCCCGGAGGGAGCGCACCCCATGGGTGATGTGGGAATGACCTCCGCGGGGTTCGTGGTCACGCGACTGGTAGACGTCACGTCCGAGTTGTCGACGTATGCACGCGATGGCCAGCGCACGGGGAGTGTCCCATTGCCGTCGCTGGGGACGGTGTCGTCGCTGGGGACCACGGCGGCAGTGTCGTCGTTCTACTTTGCCTTCACCGCGCCGCTCACCCCGACGAGCGTCTACCGCTTTGACGCGCGCACCCGCAAGGCCGTCGGCTTCCACGTGGCCACCACGCGCCTCGACGCCTCACGCTTCGAGACGCGCCGCCTCTTTGCCACCTCGCGCGACGGGACGCGCATTCCGCTGTTTGTCACGGCCCGCCGCGACCTGCCGCGCGACGGGTCCGCGCCCACGCTGCTGTACGCGTACGGCGGGTTCGGTGTCGCCGTCCCTCCCACCTGGAGCGCGGCGGCCGCGGGCTGGATCGACCGCGGCGGGGTCTGGGTGACGGCCAACCTGCGCGGGGGCAGCGAATACGGCGAGGCCTGGCACACGGCGGGCAAGCGCGGCAACAAGCAGAAGGTGTTCGAGGACTTCATCGCCGCCGCCGAGCACCTGGTGGCGGAGCAATGGACCGCACCGGCCCACCTGGCGATCATGGGAGGCTCCAACGGCGGATTGCTGGTGGGCGCCGCCCTCACGCAGCGACCCGACCTGTTCGCCGCGGCGATCCCGCAGGTCGGCGTGCTCGACATGCTGCGTTACCACCGCTTCACCGGAGGGGCCGCCTGGATCCCGGAGTACGGGTCCGCCGAGGAGCCGGACGCCTTCCGCTGGCTGCACGCGTATTCGCCGCTGCACCGCGTCACCCCGGGCACCTGCTATCCGGCCACGCTCGTGACCACCGCCGACCACGACGATCGCGTCGTGCCCAGCCACTCCTACAAGTTCGCAGCTGCGCTGCAGGCCGCGCAGGGCTGCGACCGGCCCGTGTTGCTGCGCGTCGAACAGCAGGGATCCCACGGGTATCGTCCCACAGACCGGCAGATCGCCGAATACGCGGACTTGTGGGCGTTTGCATGGTCGGTGACGGCGGGCGAACGGTGACTCGCGTCGTCACGACCTCCCCCACGACCCCACGACCCGACGTCGTGGAGGAGGCGGCTGCACTCATTCGCGCCGGTGAAGTGGTCGCCATCCCCACGGAGACCGTCTACGGGCTCGCCGCCAACGCGACCGACACGGCCGCCGTCGCGCGGATCTACGAGGCAAAGGGGCGGCCCGCGTGGAATCCCCTCATCGTCCACCTC